>JAOZPD010000139.1 GCA_029932935.1 Candidatus Omnitrophota bacterium
CATATGTTTATGGCAGGGTATAAAGCTTAAAAGCACACCTGTTAAGATTATTAGCTGGATTTTTTTGAACATAGTATCTTAACTTTATTATTCTTTACCCCGTTAAAGAATGATTCTCTAATGGGGCTTACTTTCATTAAAATTGTTCCATGTGTGTCTGTAGAATAGATATCTTTATCATCCCTATGCTTTTTTATGACAGAAGGCTTGTGTTTTGAAAATTTTTGGGATGGACGCTGGTAAATTAGGATTTTTCTATCGTTAATGCTGATTGTATGCATACAATCAGGTGTGATTAAAAGCTCTATGTTGTCAGGCATAATGCGAAGCTGGAGATTACTATTATGTATCCTGCAACTAATTCCAGTCACGATAGATATCGGGATGAGGAGAGATTCTTCATGTCTGATATTTCTGTATGTAAGTCCAGTATGTTCAATGAAGTTGAGGAAGTTCTTGTATGTAAACGAGTTTTTGGACTGTGCAATATCCAGGACTTGTTTAATGTTAAAGTTCTTTGATAGATCAACAATTGTGCCTAGATGATCATCGCTTACTCTATTCAGGAACAGATAGTCGATTTTTGAAATATGTTTTGTCCATAGAAGCGGTTGAATTACTTTTTCAACATTATTAAATTTATTGCTATCACTGGTTATAATCATTATTTTATTTTGATTCCATCCATGATGAACCTTTATAAGCACTATATCTCCATCAGGAGAATGCGGGAAAACAATCTCAATAGAACTGCTCTTTATTCTTGGAGATAAAAATAGAACTAATAAAATAAGTGTAAGGATATATAATATTTTCCTGTTTCTCATGCCGTTATAAAGCGCATATAAGACAAATGCGATTAATATGTAATATCCAATGATATCTGCAATATATGGCTTTTGCACCTCCAGATACATGAAGTCTATTGATGAGAAAAATTCTATTAATCTTAATAGTATTGTCAGCAGAATCCAATTTGGCATACTAAAGATATAGGCAAGTTTAATCCATAAAATTCCAAATACAGACCCGAGCAATCCAAGCGCCAATATACAGGCAACAATTGGAAGTATTACAATATTAGTAAAAACGCTCCATAAGGATAGATAATTAAAGTGATATGCGACTATTGGCATAACGCTTATCTGGGCTGATAGAGACACTGCAAAGGCAATAAACAAAAAACGCGGTTTTAATTTAATTCTTTCGATCAGTATGGGAGTAAGGCAAATAATTCCTAATGTAGCTATAAAAGAGAGCTGAAAACCGGCATTAAACAAGCTGTATGGATTAATAAGCAGAAGCACAAGACATGCTAACGACATGCTGATATAAAGATTCGGTTCCCTGCCAATTATAATAGCCACTAATACTGCTAAAGCCATTATAGTTGTACGGAATATTGGATCCCGCATACCTGTAACCATGCAATACAAAGTAACCAATAATATCAGGATAAATGCAGCTGTCTTTTTTGGGATTCTGCATAACTTTAGAAATCCCCAGAACATAAGAAGAATCAGGCCGACATGAAGACCTGACACTGCAAGAATATGCACTATACCGCTCTTTCTGAACATATCAAAAATCTGTTTTGGTATATCCTCCCGCATGCCCAGCAGAATCCCGTTCAGCATTGCAGCCTGAGGATCCGGTAAACTTCGTTTATTGATCATTTTTATCATGCTCTTTAAAGTAAGTGCTTTGCCAATAATAAAATTCTCCTTATTCCTTGCGACGATTTTTATATTCTCTGCATCTTTTATCTTCATTACTCCATATATATGATGCCGTTCCAGATATTTTCTATAGTTGAATGTTCCTATATTCCCGTCCCAGTATGGACGAGAAAGTTTTCCAAACACCAGAACTTTATCACCGTATTTAAACTTAAGATGACAAGAGCTTACTCTAACAAGAATTAATCCCTTGGGTTTTTGTAACCCATTAATCTGCTCAGGAGATATAACAATATTCGTATAGAATCTTCGGCTTACAGGGTCTTTTATTATTGTGCCTTTAATTTGAATGTCGGTATTAACATTGTAAGAATGGGTCTGGATGTTTGGTTTATGGAAAGATGAGTAGATTTCAGTATACATCATGCTTATTGGAATCGTTAAGCAATAAAGAAGGATTATGCCTCCGAATACTTTCGGAGGAGTCTTTTTCTTTCTAAAGCAAATTATTCCTCCCGAAAGGAGAACAAGAATGCATATTATTTTATATAACAGAGGAATATGTAAATACGTCTCAAGCAATATGCCTATGATGAATAGTGGGGTGATGTATATAAGAGGGCTAGTTTGACCTTTCACAAAGAACGTTATAGTAAATCAGAATCTCTTTGGCAAGAATAAAACCCCTATCTCTTCCCATATTTAGCTTTTTTATCAGCAACCATGGGAATTAAATCCGATCCTTTTCCCGAAATGAAAATATCGCAAATCTGTGATATTTTCTTGATATCCTCGATTTTTTGTTTTCTCAAGGTATTCTCAAGACCAATAATTAGCTCCTCTTTTTCTTCAATCAGATATTTTCGTGAAACAAAAGAGAA
>JAOZPD010000140.1 GCA_029932935.1 Candidatus Omnitrophota bacterium
TCCTCAGGCAACACATGAGGAGAATGAGAGACTGGAGAGGGAGTTTGAGGAGTGGAGGGAAGGTATTTTGGGAATTCGTTTTGAAGAAGAATGTGCGTTTTCTATAGGATTCCGATTTAGAGGTATGTTCGGTAGACATAAAATTACTATAAAGGATGCACCCTTAATAAATAGAGATATAGAGCGCTCGATAGAACGGCGCAACAAATGGAAAGAGGCTCGTAGATTAGGTTATCGGCTACTGCCTGATCTGGAGGAATCTGTGATCCAGGAGATTATTCAATTCGCAGATGAGAGAAGGAATGCCGGTATTACAGATTTAGTCTTACTGGGTATAGGTGGACAGGCCTTGGGTAATATTACACTCCAGGAGGCACTCGTTTCTACTCTTTATAATCTCTTTCCGCAATTAAGAATGGGGCATCCTCGTATCCATATACTTGATAACGCCGATAGCAGAGAGTTAGCAGGATATTTAGAGAGGAATGGCCTTAATCCTGCCACTACAGATATCTATGTCAGTTCTAAATCAGGCAATACTGTGGAGACACTCGTTAACGCTTACTTTTTCTTTAATTGGTTAGAGGAATGTTTAGGAGAAGAGGAGGCAGTTAGACATATAATGATTACTACTAATGACGCTAAGAGAGGTAGGCTTTATGAGTTTGCTAGAGATAAGAAGATAAGGATGTGGTTTATTCCTACCGAAGAGGCTGATGATGTTCCTGGGCGTTATTCTGTGCTTTCAGTAAGTGGTTTGATCTCTGCTGCCTATGCGGGTATCGATATATCTAAACTTCTGGAGGGAGCCAGGGCGATACGTGACAGATTAGAGCTAGATACCCCTGGCGAGAATCCAGCTTTCTATGCAGCTCTTTTAGTTTATCTTGCTTACTTGAAAGGTAGACATATATTTGTTATCAGCACATTCTCAGAGAAACTTAGGTCTTTCGCTGACTGGTTAAGGCAATTATTCGGAGAGAGCCTTGCTAAAGACGGCAAAGGGATATTTGCGGGGGTAGCTACAGGAATAGATTCTATAGAGACTTTAGTAAATAATTCCGATGAGAATAAGGTCTTTTTTGTATTGGATTATTTACCTGAGGCGGTTGAGTCCTTAGAGTTTAATGATGGATTTAATTTTATAGTAAAGATAGATACCCTTGATGAATATACTGCTGGACAGCTATTCTATTTCTTTGAGGAGTTTGCAGTGAGATTCGCTAGTCTGGTGGGAATAGTCCCCGTAATTCAACCCAAGGTGGGTCTATTAAAAACTCTATTTAGAGAACTCTCTAATAGAGCATTAGCAGAGGAGAGGATTGAGGAATTGCGTATTGAGGATGAGTTTGCCTTTGGCAAGGAGGGTATAGATAGAGCAGGATTATTAGCGAAGCAGAGCGAGGCAGAGAGAGTTACGGAGCTTAGGGTAACGGCGCTTTCCGATGATTTGTTGTCTGGCTTAATAAGAGAGATTGAGAAGATCAGGACACAGGTAGATATAGAACAGATACGGCATCTAATAGTTATTGGCGCCCGGGCAAAGATACTAAAGGTACGGGCTATTAGTGTAGCCTTTGCCGGAACAAGAAGGATAGATGTTCACATCTTTGATGAGACTAAATCTGAGGCGGTTGAGCAGTTGCTGCGTTTTCTTAATCCAGAGGAGACGTTGGTGCAGATAGTAACCGAGCCTACTGATACCAGGGATAGCCTTATTCATTATAGAGCGGTGTATAGATGGATAGGTGATTATAGAAATCACATAGTTGTTACTACGGATAGTATAAATGGAGAATTCCCGTGTTTTGTACACGAGGATGGGCTTAGAGGCCTTGTTTTATCAGGGGATATACAACGTATACTTTCTCAGCGTGGGGTCTCCACCAATGAGTTATTAATGTTATATGTATTAGGATTGAGTTTGGAGGATTTCTGTCGAGGTGTTTTGGGTGTCTCTGAAGAATTAGCTATTCGCCTAGCTGCCATTCAGTATCTCTTCTACAGGCAGGGGAGGGGTGTAAATGTTATATTTACTTATTCCAGCTTCCTTAAGGGATTTAACTCTTGGGTTAAGTCAAGATATAGACAGGAATTAGCCAGAGTAGGTACAGGGCCATTTGTAGAAACCGCGATAGGTACCACCGACAACCATTCTATAATCGAGGGTATACTCAATGGACCAAATCTCGTATTTACTATTTTTATAAGGATATTGCAAGAGCCACATGGAATCGATAGCGTAGTGACAGAAGGTGAATTTGCCAGTGCGTTACCTCCAGTGTATGTTTTTGGCAATACTGTTAAGGATATATCTGATAAGTTTCAAGTGGGAGCAAGTCAAGTATTTGCTAGTGAGGGTAGACCAAACATTACAATCAATATACCCACTTTAGATGTTTATTCATTAGGTAGTTTGTTTGGATTATTTCATTTAGCCACACATCATTACACGAGATTTTCAAGGAGATTATGGTTTTTCTCCCCCCTCAAGACAATCCCCCACCTTGCTCCCTACGCCTGGGCAGGAGAGGG
>JAOZPD010000141.1 GCA_029932935.1 Candidatus Omnitrophota bacterium
TATGGAGAGATACTTCTACTGGAGGCATTGTCATAGTGGAGTTTGCGATGTTCATACCTTTACCTATCTGAATTTACTTGGTGACGGGATACACAATTTTACCGATGGGTTAATTATTGCAGCCAGTTTCGTTGCCGATTTTAAATTAGGTATTGTCACTACATTGGCAGTCATATTTCATGAAATACCACAGGAGATGGGTGATTTTGGCATTCTGGTCTACGGGGGATTCAGCAAAACCAAAGCGTTGCTGTTTAATTTTTTATGTGCCCTTATGGCCATGTTGGGTGCAGTGATAGGATATGCCTTGACCAATGTCATAGAGAATATTTCTCTATTCTTGATTTCCTTTACAGCAGGCGGTTTTATCTACATAGCATCATCCGATTTGATACCAGAGCTTCATAAACAGAAAGAGACCAGAAGGGCAAATGCCGCCTTTGTTGCCTTTATTCTAGGCATCGCCTTTATGTTTATAGCAAAGGTAATCACAAAGAACTCTCTGTAATTGTCTGTAAGATTAATATATTACTATGCAGAGGATTACGGCTTCTTTCTAAGACAGCATCCTCATCAATACGATATACTTATAAGGCCCTCTAATATTATTCCAGTCTATCAGGGATAGATAGCAGATCTTTTAAGAATTCTTTAGTTTTTCAATTTTTGTGATATAATACAATGCTTAGATAATTTAAAAATAGCCCCAGGGCAAGATTCCTATCCTGTATAAATTATTCATATAGACAATGAAGGTATACTATTCTAAGTACGGAACGCAATATTCCTGGTTGATTAAAGAAGAGGGCTGGGTAAGGTCTCTGCAGACGGTAAGGGAGAGCCAGCTGGCTCTGGGTAATGGCTTCCTGGCGAGCAGGGCCGTCCTGGAAGAGATGCCTTATGATGCCAGGCCAGGTACTTATATCGCGGGATTATACGATAGGATAGGTTCTCAGGTTGCTGAGTTGGTTAACCTACCCAACCCATTTAATTTTAAGATTATGATTGATGGTGAGAGGTTGGGGGTTACTACCATGAAGGCCGTCGAGCACAGAAGGATTTTGAATTTAAGACACGGACTCTTATGGCGACACACAGTATTTCAGGACCGTAAGAAGAGGAGGTATGATTTTCAGAGCCTAAGATTTCTGTCTATGCATAATAAAAATATAGGTGTTATGCAGTTAATATTTACCCCTCTGGATGAGGGGATTAAGGCCTCTATTGAGACGGGAATAGATACATCGGTATATAATGCCGGTACCATAACCGAGGGGCGCAAGAGGCATTTCAGGATTAAAGAGGTAGGGCAGTTCGACAGAGAGGGATATCTTTTAGTAGAGACCTTCGGTAAGCTACATACGGTAATCTTCAGAAGCGGGTTTTATTACGAGACCAAGGGAAGAAGGGTGGCGGCGAAGGATAATATATTTGAATTAAAGTTACGCAGGAATCAGACAATTATATTTACCAAGATATTCTACGTAGATGCTGTCTCGAGGGATGAGGATTTAGATAGTGCCAAGCAGTTATCTGAGAGGCAGTTTAGAAAGGCGTTTCAGAGTAGTTTTGATTCCTTGCTGAAAAAACATATCCTTGCATGGGAGAGTTTATGGAATATTGCCGAGGTTTCTATATGGGGCGATCCTGAGGTGGAGAAGAATTTCAGGTTTAATATCTATCATATGTTGATATGCGCTCCCCGAGATAATGGTTTTTCCAGCGTGGGTGCGAGGGCATTAACCGGCGAGGGATATCATGGACATATATTCTGGGATGCTGAGATTTTTGTATTCCCGTTTTATTTATACACATTTCCAGAGGTAGCCAAGAATATGCTATTATACAGATATAAGAGGCTGGATGCAGCCAGGGCTATCGCCAGAAGAAGTGGCTTTAAGGGTGCAATGTTTCCCTGGGAGTCGGCGGGATTGGGAGAGGATGAGACTCCTGGCTGGGCTAAGGACTTAGACGGAAGGATAATCAAGATTGATACAGGTAGGCTGGAGCACCATATAACCGCTGATATCGCATATACATTCTACCACTACTATAATGCTACGCATGATGAGAGATTCTTGAAGGATTACGGATATGAGGTAATATTTGAAACAGCGAGATTCTGGGCTAGTCGCGTTGAATATAATAATAAGAAGAGGAAATACGAGATAAGGCATGTTACCGGCCCGGATGAATTCCATACCGATGTAAATAATAACGCATTTACCAATATGATGGCAAAATGGAATTTACTTATAGCTTACAAGATATTCCAGAGAATAAGGAGAAGAGAGCCGAAGCTCTTGTTGAGGTTGTCTCAGAAGATAGGCCTTTCCTACAGGGAGCCAGCCGGATGGAAAAGGATTGCTGCCCGCATTAGTTTTAATATGAATAAGAAGCAGATAATCGAGCAGTTTGACGGATACTTTAGAAAGAAGAGGATCAAGATAACCAGCTGGGATGAGAACTCTTTACCTATAGTTACCGATAAGCTTACGCCGAGGGATTACCATAAGACTCAGCTTGT
>JAOZPD010000142.1 GCA_029932935.1 Candidatus Omnitrophota bacterium
AATATGCCAAGTCGCTGGAGGGCAACAATTATGTTAAGGATAAACGCAAATAAATCTTGGATTTTATAAGCGAGCAAATCACAAAATGCTATGCATAAACTCTTCTATACGATTAAGTCCCCTCACAATATTCTTCATTGAAGTAGCATAAGAAAATCTGATATATGCCTCTGCTCCAAATGCCTCCCCAGGGATAACAGCTACCCTTGCCTCAGAGAGAAGCAATTCAGCAAATGACAAAGAATCCTTAATAACCATTCTATTCTTGTATCGCTTCCCAAGGGTTTTAGATATATCGGCAAAAATATAAAATGCCCCCTCTGGCTTAACGCAGGATATACCCTCTATCTTATTTAACCTATCGACCATATAATCTCTCCGCCCCTGAAACTCAACCACCATTCTCTCAATCTGCTCCTGGGGGCTGGATAAAGCAGCTATAGCGGCTATTTGGCAGAATGAAGTAGGATTAGAAGTCGAGTGGCTCTGCAGGTTACCCATTGCCTGAATAATCTCTCTTGGCCCAGCAGCATAACCAATCCGCCATCCCGTCATTGAATAAGCCTTAGAAACCCCATTAACCACAATGGTCCGTCTTTTTATCTCCTCGCCCATAGAGGCAATGCTAAAATGCTGTATTCCATCATAAATAATCTTCTCATAAATCTCATCCGATAAACAAAAGATATCGCCCTCAATAAGAATATTGGCAATCTCCATTAATTCATCTTTTTTATAAACAGAGCCTGTGGGATTAGAGGGCGAGTTCAGGATTAAAAGTTTGGTTTTAGTCGTAATTGCTCTACGTAACTGAATTGGGGTTAATTTAAAGCCGTTCTCCTGATTGGTCTCTAAGATTACTGCCTTCGCGCCTGTAGCCTTTACCATCTCTGGATAGCTTACCCAGAACGGTGAGATTAAAATCACTTCATCATCCTCATCGCATAACGCTAAAAGGGCATTAAAAATTGAGTGTTTTGCTCCGCAAGAAATGAGGATATCTTCTGGTAAATATTCAATATTATTTTCTCTTATAAATTTTTTACATATAGCCTCTTTTAACTCTTTGATTCCAGAGCTGGGCGTATACTTCGTGAAGCCCTCATCTAACGCGCGCTTAGCCGCTTCTTTAATATGATCGGCGGTATCAAAGTCTGGCTCACCCCCACCAAAACCAATTACATCAATCCCTTTAGATACCATCGCCTTTGCCTTGGCAGTTATAGCCAAGGTTACCGAAGGGCGAATCTGACTTATTCTTTTTGATAGAAACACCGCGTTTCCTATTCTAACCTATTCTCGAGATCACAATCCGCTCACATTATACATAAAAAATGCTATCCGGTCAACTTCACATATTATAACTTAAATTACTGTATCAACATCGCATCACCGAAGCTATAAAAACGGAATCTCTTTTCAATCGCATACTTATACGCTGAACGGATAAAGTCAATTCCTGCAAAGGCGCTAACTAAGATTAAGTTCGTTGAACGAGGGAGATGGAAATTAGTTAATAACGCATTGACAATTCTAAATCTATATCCGGGGCAAATATACAGGTTGGTATATCCCTCTTGGGCTCTTACCAGATAGATATTATCCGCCTCTTCATAACTGGCTGTCTCAATAGCCCTGGCTACAGTTGTGCCTACTGCAACTATCCTCCTACCCGCTACCCTTGCCTTGTTTATCTTTCTGGCCGCCCGGGGATTAATCTGGAAATATTCTGTCGGCATTCTATGCTCACGGATATCTATACTCTTTACAGGCCTGAAAGTAGCAAGTCCACAGTGAAGGGTAATATATATAATCTCTACACCGATAGAAGCCAAGCGACGAAGCAATGTCCTGGTAAAATGAAGTCCCGCTGTAGGAGAGGCTATCGCGCCTTCCTGTTTCGCATAAACAGTCTGATAATAATCTGGTATTTTAAGCTCCTTCTTAATATAATGAGGCAGGGGCATCTTGCCATATTTATGAATAAGCCTTTGTATATTTGGCTGACTAAACTTTATCAAGCGCCCACCCTCAGGGGTCCTTTCTAAAATCTCTGCATGCAATCTACCCTCAGCAAACAGTATATCCTCTCCCACGCGAGCCTTTCTGCCAGGACTAATCAATGCCTCCCATAGAGCCGGTTCTATCTGCCTTAAGAGTAAGATCTCTAAACGCCCCCCTGTACTTCTTCTGGCAACGAGGCGTGCCGGTAGAACACGAGTATCGTTCAAGACAAGCAAGTCGCCTTCCTGCAAGAAATGAATTATATGTTTAAAAACACACTCTCTCAGCCTCATATCCTTACGACTTAATATCAAAAGTCGGCATTCATCGCGAGGAATAAGTGGCTCTTGAGCAATATATTCCTTAGGAAGACAATAATCGAACTCAGAAAGCTTCATATTCTTGTCTTTGATTATTCTATAAATTTATATGAATAAATGCATATTGATTTATTCAAACGGCCTCTTTGGGGATAAGCATCTCAAGGGCCTGGAGATATT
>JAOZPD010000051.1 GCA_029932935.1 Candidatus Omnitrophota bacterium
TCTTCTGGTAAGTGGGTTGTTTTGCAGGGGGTTAATTTAGGAAGTTGGTTGAATATGGAGGGTTATTTTTTGGGTGGGCGCAATATCCCTGAGCAGGAATTTAAAAAGAATTTAGCTAAGAAACAAGGCAGGGTGGCCTTGAAAGAATTTACCCATTGTTTTAGAGATAATTTTATTCAAGAGAAAGACTTTAAGTTGATAAGTGACTTTGGTTTTAACTGTGTAAGGATCCCATTTAACTTTCGCTTAACACAGGAGAAAGAGGATTTCCGATATTTAGAGAGAGCAGTTGAGTTTTGCAGGAGATACAGGCTTTGGGCCATACTTGACCTACATGCAGCCCCTGGCAGTCAAAATAGTGATTGGCATTCAGATAGCTTGGGAGAGGCTCTACTCTGGAGAGAGAAGAAGTATCAGGCTCATTTTATTCAAGTCTGGCAATTTGTCGCTCAACGATTCAAAGATGAGGAGGCGGTTGCAGGTTACGATGTATTAAATGAGGCTGTCTGCAATAATACAGGTGTTCTTTTAGGCCTGTATAAGAGGGTAGTAAAGTCGATAAGGGAAATTGATAAGAAACATATTATCTTTTTAGAGGGTAATAGATGGGCTCAAGATATAGAGTTTATGGGTAGACCTTGGTGTGAGAATATCTCCTATAGCATTCATTTTTATATGCCGTTAGATTTCATTTTTGGTTTTGTAAGGGATTTGCGTTATCCTGGTAAGATGGGCGGCGAGTATTGGTCAAAATCAAAATTAAGGCAACACCTCAGTAGATACTCTCAGTTAAAAAAGAAATGGCGAGTTCCTATATATGTAGGTGAATTTGGTCAAAATAGTCGCTGTGCGTATTGTCATAAGGAATTTAGATGGTTGTCTGATGTATTATCTCTGTTTAAGGAGCTTGGTTTTCATTGGACATATTGGAGTTGGAAGGCAGTGGCACACAGCATTTATCCCGATGGGATATATCAGTACCAGAGGAATCCTGCCTGGGTTAACCGTCAGGGTCCAATCTCGGGCTGGGAGACTTATTATTATCTATGGAATAGACACAAAAGAGAGATAAGTTCATCTTGGAGGACAGAGAATTTTACATTAAATAGGCCATTGATTTTCTTACTTACTTCTAATTTGAGGCAATTTCCTTAATCTTATATGTATTTTACCACATCATTACTTTACCCACCGCATATATCTTAATCTAGCAATTATTCCTGAGATGGTTTGCCTTAAATATATTTTTCTATTTTGTATTGATAATTATAAGTCAATGTGGATAGCTTATTTTGTTTGCGATAGATTCCCATTTCTGTTATAATAAATCTCCAAAAAGGAGACAGGTATGATAGATAGATATAGCTTACCAGAAATGAAGCGAATTTGGGCAGAGGAGAATAAGTTCAAGATAATGCGTGACATAGAAGTGCTTGTCTGCGAAGCTCTTAGCCAGCAGGGGAAGATACCGAGATCTTCTTATCAGCGTATTAAGAGAAAGGCAAGATTCGATATTAAGACCATTCAAAGGCTGGAAAAAAGAACACATCATGATATTGTTGCTTTCGTTACGAATTTAGCTCAGAATATAGGCAAGGATGCTCGTTATCTGCATTTAGGTATGACATCCTCCGACCTTTTAGATACGACTTTATCAGTTCAATTAACGCAAGCAGCAAATGTTCTACTTAATGATTTAGACGGACTTCTCAAGACATTATCTCGCCAGGCAAAAAGATATAAAGATACAGTCTGTATAGGTAGGACTCACGGGATACATGCTGAGCCGATTACCTTTGGGTTAAAACTCGCTTTATGGTACGATGAGACAAAGAGAAATTTGAGGCGCCTTATAATTGCTTCTAAGAACATCGCCGTGGGAAAAATCTCTGGTGCAGTGGGCACATATGCCAATATAGACCCCCGTGTGGAGAGATATGTGTTAGATAAACTCGGGTTGAAATCTGTAGCGTCCACCCAGATAATCTCGCGCGACATCTATGCTGAATTTATACTTACACTTAGCCTCATCGGTTCATCTTTAGAGAAGTTTGCTACCGAGATTCGTCATCTGCAAAGGACGGAGGTCCAGGAGGCAAGGGAGCCTTTTTCGCGCGGACAGAAGGGTTCATCCGCAATGCCACATAAGCAGAATCCAGTTATATGCGAACGGATCTGTGGATTAGCAAGGATTCTGCGCAGTAATGCTCAGGTTGGATTGAATAATATTAATCTCTGGCACGAACGCGATATAAGTCATTCGTCTACCGAGAGGGTTATTTTTCCTGATTCCTGTCTTATTCTAGATTATATGATTAAAAAGTTCAGTGAGGTAATAGAGGGATTGGCAGTCTATCCGGAATATATGCTGGCGAATTTGGTTATGACACGCGGGCTTATATTTTCTCAGAGGATTATGTTGGAGTTAATGAGAAAGGGACTGGAGAGAATCCTTGCTTATGACTTGGTACAGAGATGTGCATTAAGAAGTTGGGAGAATAAACAGGATTTTAAAGAGTCTATCCTTGATGATAAGGATGTTAGGAGGTATTTGAGTCCTCAGGAGATAGAAAGGATATTTAATTTAGATTATTACCTGCGCTATGTCAGTCAGATATTCAGAAAGGTAGGTTTGTAGTATATGAATAGCACAATGATAAAAAAGGATGACTTTACTCAAGAGGATACCTGGAGAATATTCCGTATTATGGCAGAGTTTGTTGAGGGATTTGAAACGCTTTCTAAGGTTGGTAGGGCCATTTCGTTCTTTGGGTCTTCCAGGTTAAGGCCCAAGGACAAATATTATAAAATCGCCACACGTACCGCTTATCTTCTGTCAAAGGAGGGATATGCGATAATTACTGGTGGCGGTCCAGGAATAATGGAGGCAGCCAATAAGGGGGCCAGACAGGCCAAGGGTTGGTCTATCGGTCTGAATATTCTTATTCCCCAGGAACAGAAGGCAAATAAATATGTGGATTTACTCTTAGACTTTCATTACTTTTTCTGTCGCAAGGTGATGTTTCTTAAGTATGCTAAGGCATTTGTTATCTTGCCGGGAGGATTCGGTACATTGGATGAACTATTTGAAAGCCTTAATCTTATTCAGACGCAGCGGGTAAGTAAATTTCCGGTTGTATTGGTAGGAAAGAGATATTGGAAAGGAATGGTTGAGTGGTTGCAGAAGACTACTCTTCAGAAGGGCTGCATATCTACTCTAGACTTGGGTATTTTTACTACCGTAGATACCCCTGAAGAGGTATTATCCACCATCAAGAAGTTCTATCGCATTTAAGATGCTTACATATAAAGATTCAGGTGTAGATATAAAGAAAGGAGATTCCTTCAAGAGGCAGATTGCTTCATTGGTACGTAGCTCGGCTACACCTCACGTACTTAATGATATCGGTGGGTTCGGTGGTTTTTTTGAATTCTGCAAGAATAAATTTAAAAATCCAGTATTAGTGTCTTCCTGCGATGGGGTAGGCACCAAGTTAAAGATCGCTACTATGGTTAGTCAGCATAATACAGTGGGGATAGATGTTGTAGCGATGAATGTGAATGATATTTTATGTTCGGGAGCTAGGCCATTATTCTTTCTTGATTATATTGCTTACAGTAAAGTAGATTCAGATGTATTATTTAGTATTATTAAAGGATTGAATCGCGGTTGCTTGCAGGCGGGTTGTTCTCTGATTGGGGGAGAGACGGCTCAGATGCCAGGTATGTATAATGAGGATGAATATGACCTGGCGGGGTTTTGCGTGGGTGTGGTTGAGAGGGATAGGATTATCGATGGTTCAGGTATTGAAAGTGGCGATGTTTTAGTAGGATTACCTTCTAGTGGATTGCATTCAAATGGTTTTTCTTTAGTTAGGAAGGTATTTTCAAAAGTTGAGTTAAAGAGATATGCCAAAGAGCTTCTTAGACCGACAAGGATATACACCCAGCCGATTTTATCATTACTTAGAAAAGATAAAATAGCCCGTAGGCAAAAAGACACTGTTAGAGGGATTGCTCATATAACAGGAGGTGCCTTCTATAGTAAGATTAGCAGAATACTACCAGATAGCCTAAATGCATATGTCGATAAGAACTCCTGGAGAGTTCCTAAGATATTCAGACTTATTCAGAATAAGGGCGAGGTTACTGACCAGGAGATGTATCGGACATTTAATATGGGAATAGGCATGGTCCTGATTGTATCCAAGAAAGGTATATCGATAATAATGGCTGAGTTGGTCAGGTCTAATCTTGAGCCTTTGATAATAGGGGAGATTACTAAGGGGGATGGAGAGGTAGTTATAGGATTTTAAGGTTGGGATAGAGAAGCCTCCGAAGATAAAATCCTATAGGGTTCTTAGATATGATTATTAAGGTATGGAGATTTTAGTAGAGAGGTCATTTTGATATGCGAGTTTTAGTAATTGGTTCAGGAGGTAGAGAGCACGCGCTTATCTGGAAGATAGCACAATCAAAATTGGTAGATAAGATTTTCTCTGCTCCGGGTAACGGAGGAATAACAACGCAGGCAGAATGCATTAATATTAAAGCCGAAGATATATTTTCACTCTTAGAATTTGCTTCCAGAGAGAGGATTGACTTGACTGTTGTTGGGCCAGAGTTACCATTATCTTCAGGTATTGTGGATGAATTTACTAAAGCCGGACTCAAGATATTCGGCCCTACAAAACAAGCAGCTAGGTTGGAGTCAAGTAAGGCCTTTGCCAAAGAACTAATGAGAAGATATGAAATACCCACTGCCGACTTCTGTATATTTGATAACCCCAGGGAGGCAAAAAGATATATAAACCACAAAGGGAGACCTTGTGTGGTGAAGGCAGATGGGCTGGCAGCTGGTAAGGGAGTAGTTGTTTGTAAAACAGTAGAAGAGGCTGAGAGGGCAGTCGATCTTATGATGGAAGAGAGGATTTTTGGAGAGGCGGGGAATAGAGTTATAGTAGAGGATTGCCTGGAGGGGGAAGAGGCATCGATAATCGTTTTTACTGATTCCAGAAAGGTTATTCCATTAGCCTCTAGCCAGGACCATAAGCGTATCTATGATAATGACCGGGGTGCAAATACTGGAGGAATGGGGGCGTATTCTCCAGCCCCAGTGGTTACTCCGGAGCTTACCCATCGCATTATAGAGACAATTATTTATCCCACTATCAAGGGGTTAGGTGAAGAGAATATTTTTTATAAGGGTATTTTGTATGTTGGTATTATGGTTACCGCTGACGGACCGAAGGTGTTGGAGTTTAATGTACGTTTTGGTGATCCTGAGACACAGGCGATATTACCACGCTTAAACTCTGATTTAGTTGAGTTGATGATATTAACTATTGAAGAGAGATTAGAACAGGCCAGAGGCAGAGAGGCAGGAGATTTACTTTGGGATAAACGCCCTTGTGTGTGCGTGGTGTGTTCCTCAGCTGGTTACCCTGGCAAATATGAGAAGAATAAGGAGATTTTCGGATTAGAAGAGATAGAGAAGATGTCAGATATAATAGTCTTTCATGCTGGTACTAAAAGGATACCAATCAGCGATTCTCCCTTACCTTATAAATATGTTACTAACGGAGGTAGGGTGTTGGGTATAACTGGTTTAGGTAATACCATAAAGGACGCAATTGAGAAGACGTATAGAGCTGTAGAGAGGGTTAATTTTGATGGCATGCATTACAGAAAGGATATAGGCAGAAGGGCTGTGACACTTAGTGTTATATAATGTAATATAAGGAGAGAGACAATGATGGATGAATGTATTATAAGTGTAATTCTCGGAAGCAAGTCAGACCTGGAGATGATACAGCCATGTTTGGATGTCCTTACAGAATTCAGCGTTAGTTATGAGCTAAAGATACTATCTGCGCACCGTCAGCCAAGAAGATTGGTGCGGTATATTAATGAGACTTCTAAGCGTAAGGTGAAGGTTTTCATAGCAGCAGCAGGCGGAGCGGCAGCTCTACCTGGAGTAATTGCGGCTCATACTACGCTTCCGGTAATCGGTGTACCGGTGGAAACCAGGAGCTTAAAGGGGATTGATTCTTTATTGTCTATTGTCCAGATGCCCGGCGGTGTACCTGTGGCCTGTATGGCTATCGGTAAAAGTGGCGCCAGGAACGCAGCCTTATTTGCCTTGCAAATTCTAGCACTCAATAATAAAAAAATAGCTGATAGATTAGCCATTTTTAAAAGAAGATTATCCAAGCCAGTTAAGTAAGTAATACTTAAAATACCTCTCCTAAAGAATATTCAGCGGTATGACATTGATAGTTGCTGTGTCTAAAAAGAGAGGCAGATTTGAATACACGTATTCTTAAAATTGATTTACAACGCCCGGAGGATGATAAACTAAAAATAGCTGCAGAGATTATTAGTAATGGCGGATTAGCAATTATTCCTACAGAAACAGTTTATGGCGTAGCCGCGGATATGCGTATAGGAGAAGCAGTCAATCGGCTCTATGAAATAAAACAGAGACCCAAAGATAAACCATTTTCTTTACTCATTAATAAGAAAGAGGGGATAGAAGATTTCGCTGCTGGTTTTGACCGTCTAGCATTTAAATTAATTGATAAATTCTGGCCAGGTCCTTTGACATTAATTCTTCCTGGCATAGATAGTGGTACCACAGTAGGCTTGCGTATGCCGGATAATAATATCGCCCTGGAGTTGATTAGGGCAGTAGGGGCACCTCTTTGCTGTCCCTCGGCTAATATATCCGGGAATTCAGCGCCGACAAATTTAGAGGAGGCAATGGGGGAGTTGGGCGAGAAGGTAGACGTGGCTATAGACGGAGGCAGATGTAGATTGGGGGTAGAGTCTTCTGTGGTTGATTTAACATGCCTGCCCTATAAGGTTCAACGTCAGGGTGCTTTGAATTCGGATCAAATTCAGGAGGTTGCTCGGAGGAAGACGGTGCTCTTTGTTTGTACAGGAAATTCCTGTCGCTCAGTAATGGCCAAGGCATATTTAGAGAAGAGGCTTAAAGAGGAGGGTCGCGATAACATAGAGGTGATGTCTGCTGGCGTAGTAGGTATTCCCAATCTAGGTATAAGTTCGACTACCGCTCAAGTTCTCCAAAGAGAAGGTATTTATATAGAGGGTCATATGTCTACTCAGGTAACTCCTCTTATGATTAAGAAATCGGATATTATTTTAGTAATGGAGAGAATGCATGAGAGGAGGATTCTGGAGTTGGTCCCTCAGGCAGGTACGAGGCTTTTTTTGCTGAAGGAGTTTGCCAAGATAGAAGATAGCTCATTGGATATAGAGGATCCTATTGGTAAGTCATTAGAGTTTCATGAGGACATCTTTTCCATAATTAAGCAAGCAATAGAACGGGTGATAAAGATATTATAGTTGTTTCTGGTTATATATTCACAGTCAGTAGGAGTCAGCGATAAGGAGGATTTAGGTGTGGTAATGAAGGGAATCATTATTGGTAGTGACCACAGGGGGTACAAGCTCAAGCAGATGCTAAAGATATCTCTTCTTAGATGGGGATATAAGGTAGATGATGTGGGAACCCATTCTCAGGAGCGCTGCGATTATCCCCTGATTGCCTACAATCTGGCAAGACAGGTATCGCTGGGTAGATTTAACAGAGGCATCCTCATTTGTAATACAGGTATCGGTAACTCTATTGTGGCCAATAGGTTGCCGGGGGTCCGCGCTACGCTTTGTTATAGCGTAAAGGCAGCAAGGCTTGCTCGTCAACATAATGATAGTAATATTCTTGTATTGGGAGCCGCTTTCGTTAAAAGAGATATAGCCCTGCGTATCGTAAGGGCATGGCTTAAGACTGAATTCCTGGCTGGTAGACACAAGCGGAGACTTCGTCAGATAAAAGAGATTGAAAGATATATTATCAAGGGAAGATAGAGGTACTTATGTTCTCGGAATATATGGCATATCTTAAAGAGACTGACCCGCAGATTTATAATGCAATTAAAAATGAACTCATAAGACAAAGAGAGAATCTGGAATTAATTGCTTCAGAGAATTTTGCTCCCCTTGGGATATTAGAGGCTCAGGGCTCGGTACTTACTAATAAATATGCTGAGGGATATCCAATGCGACGCTGGTACGGAGGGTGTGAATTTGTGGATCGGGTTGAGCATTTGGCAATTGAGCGGGCTAAGAGGTTGTTTGGGGCTGAATATGTTAATGTGCAGCCTCACTCGGGTACCCAGGCGAATATGGCCGTGTTTTTCTGCAGTTTAAGATTTGGGGATACAGTTCTGGCTATGGATTTGTCTTGTGGCGGACACCTTACTCATGGACATTCGCATAACTACTCAGGAATGTTTTATAATATTGTTACGTATGGGGTAGATAAACACACAGAGAGGATAGATTATTTAGAGATTGAGCGATTGGCTACTAAATTCAAACCAAGATTAATTCTTGCCGGTGCGTCTGCTTATTCTCGTGAGATTGATTTTAAGAGATTTCGTGATATATGCAATATGGTAGGCGCTTATCTGTTTGTGGATATGGCTCATATTGCCGGATTGATAGCTGCCGGGATTCATCCTTCACCTGTTCCCTTTGCTGAATTTGTTAGTTCGACTACTCATAAAACCTTGAGAGGTCCGCGTGGTGGATTTATTATGACTAAAAAGAAATTTGCCAAAGGCATAGATTCTTTAGTTTTTCCTGGCATGCAAGGCGGGCCATTAATGCATGTAATTGCTGCTAAGGCCGTTGCTTTCGCCATCGCCGCCACGAAAGAATTCAGGTTATATCAAAAGCAGATAGTGAAGAATGCCCGTAGATTGGTAGCACAATTACAGGGTAGAGGATTTCGGGTGGTATCCGGTGGTACAGATACTCATCTCTTTCTGTTAGACTTGACTTCAAAGAATATTACAGGAAGAGAGGCGCAGGAAATATTAGGCAGAGCAGGCATTACGGTGAATAAGAATCTAATCCCGTTCGATAAATTACCTCCTTCAATAACCAGCGGTATAAGATTGGGTACGGCCGCAGTTACTACGCGTGGTATGAAAGAGAAACAAATGGATTGTATTGCAGAGCTTATTGACCGGGCATTAAGATATAGAGGTAACTCCAGACAATTAAGTTTGATAAAAAAAGATGTATTACGTTTAACCAACAAATTCCCTTTATATCCCGAGTTAAACAGAGAAAAATGGTTAAGAAGAAAAAGACCAAAAACTTAAGTAATAAACGTCCCAGTTGGGACGAGTATTTTTTAGAGATGGCTCAATTGGTTTCTAGGCGATCAACCTGTATTCGTCGACAAGTAGGGGCGGTACTGGTGAGAGATAAGAAGATATTAGCAACTGGATATAACGGTGCCCCCTCCGGTTTAGCGCATTGTTTAGATATCGGGTGTTTAAGAGATAAATTGAAGATTCCTCCTGGGCAGCGTT
>JAOZPD010000052.1 GCA_029932935.1 Candidatus Omnitrophota bacterium
ATTGCGTGATTCATTAGTAACTACGCCTATAGAAATAGATAGTAAGGAAACCTTCTCTTCGTTACCTTTGCGATTTTTAGCAATAATATAGCCATTCTTTCTATCTTCCTCATTGTAGAAAGAAGGAGATGTATTCTTAAATCTGGTAATAATTTGTTCGCAGAGGCCATCCACTTTATCCGGTGTAGTAATAATGACAAAGTCATCACCGCCAATATGGCCTATAAAGTCATGTGGATTACCTCGTTCATGTACGGTTTTTATTAATATGCGTGCAGTTTCACGGATGACCTCATCTCCAAATTCAAAACCATACTTGTCGTTATAGCTTTTAAATTTATCTAAATCAATATAGGCAACAGCAAAGAGAGTCTGATTATCTAAGCGGCGAGAGAGTTCGTTGATTATAGAGACGTTACCAGGTAATCTGGTGAGTGGATTGGCTTCTAAGTCTCTTTCGGTGCGTCTTAAAGCCATCCGAATACGGGCTAGAAGCTCTTTAGGTTCAAAAGGCTTAGTAATGTAATCATCTGCTCCCGCGTCCAGCCCCCCCACCTTATCCTCAAGTTCGCGTTTGCCAGTTACCATAATAATCGGTAGGTGCCTTAATAATAAGTCGCCTTTGACACGCTGTACGACTTCACGTCCATCAATTTTTGGTATGTTATAATCCAAGAGGACCAGATTTAATGGCTTGCTGGTAATAATTTTGAGTGCCTCTTCTCCATCTCCTGCCTCTAATATAGTATAGTTTTCCTCAGCGAGGGTTAATTTTAATACATCGCGTATATCCGGATCATCATCAACAATAAGTATCCTCAGAGACATTTTTCACCTCTTTGTTGACTCGCAGGATATTACTCCTGATGGGATGCTGTGGGTAGAAGAAAGCTAAAGGTTGAGCCGACACCCAACTGACTCTCTACCCAGATTCTGCCCCTATGTACCTCAATGATATTCTTTACTAAACTCAAACCTAATCCCGTACCCTTTACCTTCTCATTTATGGGATTATCTACACGATAGAATTCTTCAAATATTGTTTCCCGCGCCTCCTTGGGTATCCCGATCCCAGTATCTATAACATCCACTTGAACAGAATCATTTATTAATTTTGCACGTAGGCAGATAGTCCCTTTTTCTGGTGTGAACTTAATTGCATTACCAATAAGGTTCACAAATACACGCTCAACCTGACTCCTATCAACTAGAACCTTAATATCGGGGGGGATATCTACGGAGAGCGTCAGGCTTTTATTTTTAATCTGCATTGACAAAAGGTCAATAATACTATCGACAAGCTCCTTTAAATTATGGGGTTGCCTTTTGAGGGTGGTTCGCCCAGATTCTAACCTGCTGATATCTAGGAGGTCATTAATCATGTGCACCAGTTCATCACTGTGTCGATTTATCTTCTTTAATCTTTCTTGGATAGGTAAGGGTATCTCTCCTAAGCTCTTGCTTAGCAGGATAGATGCATAGCCTTTGATAGAAGTAAGAGGGGTTCTTAATTCGTGGGAGACAGCTGAGACAAAGTCGCTTTTTCTCTTGCTGACCCTTTTTAATTCTTCGACTGCCCTCGTTAATTCACGTGTCCTTTGCTCAACCCTTCTTTCTAATTCCTGCTGTGCGCGCCAGGTGGCTTCAAATAAATCAGCATTCTCTAGGGCCTGCCCGATTGTATGCGCTAGGATTGTAATTAATTCCTCGTCGCCCTCAGTAATGGGGCCTTCCTCCGAGGTGGTACCCACAAAAAGGAATCCATGATTGCCCTCTTTAGGTAAGATGGGAGAGATGCAGAAGGCTCGAACTTTAAATATTCTTCTTATTTCTTGGGTGGATATTAATTTAGGATCCGCACTGCGCAATGAGATGGTCTTACCCCTTTTTATTAACTTAAGATAGATGTTCTGGTTGGATGTAATCTCGCTTACAATATTATTGAGTTCCTCCTGATTATATCCGATTGCCAGGGTCTGCAGAAATCTTTTTTTATCCTCCTGCCAAAGGAAACCAAGCGCTCTTTGCATCCCTAATTCTTCAATGTGTTCGGGCTTAATTTGATTGAAGATAGCCTTCTTATCTAGGGTTGAGGCAAAGGAACGAGATAGCTTCTGTAGGGTATATAGCCCGGAGATCTTTTTATCTAATTCTTCCTGAATTTTATTTAATTCTAAGTCGGTGCGTACAATTAGTTTCGCTTGCTCATCCATCTGATCTAGTGAGTTATTCAAACGGGAGATACTTGCACGCAATCGTTTGATCTGTTCGTCCTTATCCTTTATATTGCGAAGCAGCATTATTATTATCAGTACGATAGAAAGGCCCAGCAAATAAAACAGATAAATTTGACTATAGTCCATTTTCATTTACGGTAATATGGTCTTTTTCCTTTAACTCATGGCTAATATAGCAATAGTTTGATTATGGCAATAAGTCTTTCCGGTGAAATCGGTTGCCTTCAGAGGGGCTTGTTCCCCGTATGTACATATTCCCACGATGGGTGTGCCGGGGAAATAAGATTTTATAATAGCTAACTCTTCAGTAATATGCCTGCCCAGCAGATATAAGCGCGATACAGAGTTAAATACAAATATTATTCTTATTGACTCCTGTTTGGGAAATGTTTGTAATGCTATGGCCTGTTTTGCCTGCCTGGCAGCCTCTTCCGTTGCAGCAAGGCAAGATTCTTTAGTGCCAATCATCAGTCTTATTTGGCTGTCCGTAGGGACATCGCCTCTGCAGATTAATGAGCCATCTTCGCGTATAAAAAGAATATTCCTTAATAGATATTCTTCTTCTCCAGATATATTTATTCCAATCGGATACAATCGAGATATGCGCCTCAGCTCTTTTTTTAAGGCCATTATATCTTTAGCGAAATAGTCTTGATATAAAGATACAGCTGGTCTTTTCTCAATCTCTTTTATTATAAATTTATCTGATGTATTAACCCAGTGTGGCTTACCTATAGGCTTCCATCCGTGTTTGATACCTAAACCAAAATTAACCTTACCAGCCCAGAGCAGGCCGACAATTGAGCTGTTTGATATTTCGTGGTTGAAATATTGATATGTCTTATTCAGACGGATATTATGAGACGCAGCTGTAGCGCCAATGATAGGGAAGCTGAGCCCCAATCTTTGCTGTAGGCCTTTTATGAGAGGAAGATTATCAATGATTAATCCATCAGAAAGAATAATACAGAGGCGACGCTTGAGATCCTTCATCCCGTATAGTAACTGTTTACCTAAATTATCCCCCCCGACCTGCAGATTTGTTAATATGTTCTTGACTGAGGCAGAATTGAAATAGGCTTCCTTTGCACTGATTAGTGTTATTGCTACAGCATGATTATAAATGCCGTCTTGAGTCAGAATAGCGTTGCTAGTTGTACCAATTAGCGGCACACCTGTCCCGATGATATTACTGATAGCTTTTAATAAATAAGGAATTGCATATTCAAAAGAGGTGAAGACAAGTGCCAGCGATATATCTTTTTGTTTTAGGTTTATCCTTGCTTGATATACTGCCTCGGCAACAGCTAATTTGTAATCTTTATTACTACTTATTCCTACGCCAGCGTATATAGGCATATCAAAATCATAACATATATTTTTTGCAGGTTCAATAAATTAGTTAGTTATTCTTCTCATATTAACAAACACTATGGATATATCATCCAGAGATATTATAGCAGGGTTGACCTTCAGGCTGTTTTGTATTAAAATATAAAAACGGCCCCATCGTCTAGCCCGGTTCAGGACAAATGGTTCTCAGCCATTAGACACCGGTTCAAATCCGGTTGGGGCTGTTTTATATCATCATTTTTATTATAGCGCCATCTCTTCAATGGCGCTGATACGGACCTTTGCATTATCCTGTAATTCGCCCTGGGCCTCTGTCACCACCAGATCTCCTTCATTTAACCCAGCCGTGATATGTGCGTAGTCGCTGGTCAGATAACCTACGCTTGCATAGCGCAATCTTACCGTTCCAGTCTTTATCTCGTCTTCGTCGACCTCTATAGAGTGTGCGGGTATAACGGGCAGAAATAATGTTTTTCCTGTAGAGGGGATTAGGCTGGTAGAGGGAACAATGAAGGCATCTTTTAATTCCACAATCAAAATCTCGGCACGACAGAACATGCCGGGTAGGAGTAATCCTCGAGGGTTATCAACTTTTATTCTGGCAGTAAGGGTACGGCTCTTACCCTCTACGACTGGAAAAATATTGTCAACCACTCCTTGAAACGTGATATCTGGATAAGCATCCACATATACATTGGCCCGCTGTCCTAACTTGATTTTATTTATATCTCTCTCTACAATACCCACTTCAACCATAATGTTATCGATCTCTAAAAGAGAGCCAATTCTGTCTTGGGGAGTGATAAATTCTCCTTCCTCAGCCTCGCGGGGCCCCATGACACCGTCCATGGGTGCGAAGAGATTGGTCTTTTCTAATTCGCTTTGAGCCAATTCTTCTTCAGATTTGACCGTCTCCCACTGGTATCTGGCGCTTTCGCAATCCAATTCAATCTCCTCTAATTTGGACTTAATGATTGCTCCAGCCTCGTAGAGCATTTTATGGATCTCTAGTTGTTTAAGCGCCGATTGATAAGCAGCCTGAGCGGAAGAGAGCTTATTCCTGGTGTACTCTAATTTAAGTCTCGCATCTGTAGGGTCCAGGCAGGCAATCAGGTCTCCCCTTTTTACCTTTTCTCCTTCTCTGAAGTTAATAGATTTGATGATACCCTCTACTTCAAATTTCAATTCCATTTCTGTTTCACCCTTTACTGTTCCCATTACAGGCAAGAGATCGGTGAAGTCAGTAGGTTCAACCCGAATAGTTCTTACCCGAATTAGCGTATCCTTTGTCTCTTCGGGTGTTTGCTCAACTATAACCTCAGACGTTTTCTGTTGTGGCGTGGTTGTTTCTGGGGGAGCAGCTTTTTGTTTGGAGAGTTGGAATGTAGTTTTTACAAGACCCCAGGCAATAAAGGCTATCCATAATACAAGAAAAAAAATAATAACGGCTTGTGTTTTTTTGAATTCCATAAAACCTCCTATTTTCTTCTGATACTTAAATCATCAAATATAAGATAGACACTAGGGATTACAAACAGGGTTAAAAATGTTGATATACTTAATCCACCGATTACCGTAATAGCTAAAGGTGACCATAGGTTCGAAGCCTCGCTTTTATCTAAGGCCATAGGCAGAAGACCTAATATAGTGGTCAGAGATGTCATTAGAATCGGCCTTAATCTATCACGGGAGGCGGTAGCCACAGCTTGCCGTGTACCAATTCTGCCTCCATAAAGTCCCGGCCTACTGCGTCTTAAAAAATTAATCCGATCTATTAATATAATTGCATTATTGACTACTATCCCCCCTAACATGATTGCGCCAATGAGCACTCCGATACCTATCGGTTTATCCATGAAGCGCAGAGCAGTGATTGCTCCTATAGCCGCTAATGGTACAGTGAGCAATATAATGAAAGGCTGCCTAAATGATTCAAATAAACTGGCGAGAATCATATATACCAGGATTAGACTTAAAAGCAGAGCAAAGCTGAGCTCTTTTTGATTCTGGATCATTTTATCGTAATTGCCACCAAACTGCCAGAAATAATCCTTGGGTAATTTTAAATCGGCCAGAGCCCTCTTTACATTTTCTGCAGCGGTTCCCAATGCCATCCCCCCCGTGTTGGCGCTAACCTGAATCATACGAGCTTTATTCTTTCTCCAGATCTCGCTAGGACCCAGATCAAATTTAAATTTAGCAAGCTGTGATAAATAAACCTGTTCATTCTCAGGGGTAATTATACTAATGCGTCGCAGGTCCTCGAATGTTCTCCGGAACTTTTCTTTTAAGCGTACAATAGTCTCTATCTCTTTCGCCTCCGCTTTATGAATAGAGGTTGGCATGAATAGTTCTTTAAATTCTCCTGATTTTCTCTGGAGAACCTGTTGCTCCTGTCTGGTAAAATAAGGTGGTTGTTTACTAAAGCTTTCCTCTTTTAAGCGCAATAACGGCTCTTCTGTTCCACGGTATCGCGTTGCCACCAATCCACGCATCTGAGTATGCAGGTTAAGGGCAATGTCCTCTACTGTTAAACCAAAAAGAGATATCTGTTTCTTATCGATAATTAGACGCATCTCTGGCCTACCTTCTCTCATTCTAATTTTTACATCCGCAAACTTAGGGATAGGCTGTATCTTTTGTGCTACCTGTATGGCCAGGCTTTTTAATACGTCATAGTCATATCCATATAGCTCCAGAAGAATTTCTTTAGTACCTATCTCCTCCGGTTCTTCATAATAGATGAACGCTGGTTCGATGTTTGCTGTTAGAGGCCTCAGTTCGTCAATCAGCTCACCTGTAGTTATCTTACGTTCGTCCAGAGGTAAAAGTTCCACATACACCTTACTTGACCAGGGTTCTATCTTGGCAGTAACTGTTTTGATTTCCGGGCGCTTAGAGACGATCTTCTCAACCTGTGCAACAATTTCATCTGACACCTCTAATCTTGTGCCAGTAGGCATCTCGATAAAAATAGTAAATTTGTTCTGTTCAGCTATACCTATAAACTCTCTTTCCAATTTTTTCCCCTGCTGGATGACAAGGACAAAGGTAAGCGCGGCAAGTACAACGATCAGATAGCGAAAGCTCAAGCACTGATTGATAAAATTATGATAGAATCCAGTAATTATCTTCTCAGGCTTCTGTAAGGGATCCTTTTTTGTATCTGCAGGAAAGGGCATTTCGATATTTGTAGATTGTTCAGCTTTGTCTTCTTGGACGGTTGAGGACGACGATACCGACCCTTCCGTAGACGTAGAGGGAATAGGTGTCCGGGATGGTTGAGGCATCTTTAATCTAAGCCTCGCGGCCAGCATGGGTACCAGAGCCAGAGAGACAAACAGAGAAGCCATAAGGGAGAATGTAATGGTAAGGGCGATGCCGCTGTAAAGCATCTTAATCTCAGGATTAATAAATACCAAAGGAAGAAACACGGCCAGTGTAGTGATAGTAGAGGCAACAATTGCCAACAGCATTTCGCTTGCTCCACTTATAGATAGATCCTTCTCCAGATCTTTATTACCCGATAATAGTATTGATTGTGACGATAAGGATTTGATCGCCTCGTGTCTTTTCTTAAAGATGTTCTCCAGTACGACGATAGAGTTATCTAATAACATACCAATGCCTAAGGCGAGTCCAGATAGAGTCATTACATTCAAGGTAAGTTTCCCAAAGAACATCAGACTAAAGGTAAACAAAACCGATATAGGAATAGTCGAGGCGATAATAAAAACAGAGCGGAAATCGCGCAGGAAGACGAAGAGAATCAGGGTTGCCAGGATAGCCCCGTAACCTAGAGAGAGCTTAACCCGATTTATTGCCTTCTGTATATACTCAGCCTGATTAAAAGTAGGAAGGATTTTAATATCCTTTTCCAAGATTTCCTCCAGGGCTTTTAATTCCTTATCGATACGCTGAGCTATTTTTACTGTGTTGGCGGTTGATTCTTTTTGGACATAAATTGAAACTACCGGTTGAGTATTGACGCGAGCAAAGGCAGTAGGATCTAGATATGAGTCATGTACTTCAGCTATATCCTTAATTCGAATGACCGATCCATGTTTAGTTGTAGCAACAGCCAAATTCTCAATATCCTCTAGAGACTGAAATTCACCTATTGTTCTAACCAAATATTTATCTTTTGCCCTTTTTATCTCCCCTGCCAGAAGATTGGAGTTGTTGAGGCTGATAATGTGTACAAGTTGATTTATGGAAAGAGAATAAGCCTGAAGCTTGCGTTGGTCTACTTCGATGAGGATTTTCCCTTCTCTACCCCCGCTGACCTCGGCACGAGCGACCCCCTCAATTCTCTGAATGCGGTTCTTTATCTTTTCGTCCACTATCTTGCGTAGTTCCTCAGGGGTACGGATTTTGCTAGTTATAGCCAGAATCATAATAGGCACATCCATATATTCATATTTAGCAATTACTGGCTTTTCGATTTCACGGGGGAGCTTATTTCTTATACGGTTGAATTTCTCGCGTACCTCGAGTGCAGCGAAATCCATATCTGTGCCTGGTTCAAATTCCAGGATGATTGTAGCATTACCCTCTTTGGATATAGAGAGGATATTCTTTAGATGTGTAACTGCCCCTACCGCTTCCTCTACTGGTTTAGCAATTCGTTCTTCAATCTCTGCAGCCGGAATTCCACCACGGACATTAATATTGATGGTAATGTCCCCGAAACTGGTATTGGGCATCATCTCTACGGGTAATAAACGGAATGAGATTGCACCGATTAAAATCGCTCCAATAAAAAACATCGATATAGCTACAGGTCTTTTAACCGACAGATTAGGTAGTCCCATTTTCTAATCCTTATGATGTATTTTTACTACTCTTCCATATATTACATCAACAAAGCTCATACCAACGCCCCGGACCAAGTGGGCCACGTGCTCTAAGTAATTTCATATCCAGTAACTTTTTAAGGTCACGCGCTGCGGTAGGGACAGATATTGAGAACATATCAGCATAGTCTTTACGGGTTATTTTTTTAAGTATCTTCAATCTCTCCAGAATCTCATTTTGCCGATTATTCAATTCTTCTCTGTAATGGACCCTATCTTTCTGTTTATTGATTGTATCTCCTGCTTGGGAGAGGAGCGCTTCTTTCTTTGTTCTTTCTTCTGTGTCGCTGGGTTTCCTCTCCGTGCGATGTTCTGTCTCTTCAGCTACAGGTTTTATCTCTTTCTTTGCTTCGGGTATCTGTGGCTTTATCTTTTCAGAAGGAATTTCTACTTGCGCCCTCAGTTCTTCTGGCTTCTTTTCTTCTTTCCTGGGTTTTATTATCAGAGGAGCCTCTGGCTTGATTTCTGGAGTGGGTTTTTCGCTTTGCCTTGCCTGTTCAGATATTACCTCCTCAATAATTCTCTTTTCTTCAGATGGAGGGGTGGGCTTCGTAAACCCTTCTTTAGAAAGATGAGTCGCCTCTGGTCTTATTTCGGGTTTTGCTTCTGGTTTATATTTATCCTCTTGCGATGATATCTGGGGTCTCCCTGGAATTATGGGGTGTTTTAGCCCTCTGCCAGAGACAGTCCCTTTTACGGTTTCTATCTGATGCAGAGAGATCGCAGGGATTATTGCTTCAGGAGCCTTCTCTTCAGGTGCAATAGCTACTGATGTTGGCTTCTGTTTTATTCTCTCCGCTACAATTAAATATAAAGCTGGAAT
>JAOZPD010000007.1:0-19765 GCA_029932935.1 Candidatus Omnitrophota bacterium
GGCTTCTTACCATTCCAAGAGGCGCCATGGCTATGGGCACAATCCTCTAATAATACTATGCCCCTTTCTCTGCATAGGTTTACTATCTCATTAATCTGGAAGGCAATATGCCCTCCTATATGCACCACCCATACTGCTACAGGGTTATATTTATCTATCTTATCCTTCAAGTCATCTAAACTTATGCATAAATCATCCCTGTTACAATCAACGAACTCAACATAACCACCTGCCTTTACTACACTTAGAGGAGTAGCCATAAAAGTATTAGACGGACAGAGAACCACTTTTTCTTTTATGTTAAAAAATTCTAAGGCTGCCAATGCAGCGCCGCCCCAACTGGCAAAGGCTACCGAATAAGCATTATTATGCTGGCTCCATTTATCCTCAAACATCTCTGTAAATTTACCCTCGGTCCACTTATGAGATTCTATAATCTCTGTCCAGAACCTATGTAGCTTTTTTAAATCATCCTTTTCAAACCCAATTGTAAATCTCATTTCTTATATCCTTAATAAATATATTTTATTTCTTTGTTCTGTTCGCTAAAACATAAATACACCCGAAATAGGCACAAACTAAGATAACTCTCTTAATGCCTCCCATTCCCTCCTCAATCTATTATATTCATCTTCCTTCCTCTTTAAGAAATGATAAGTTAGGTGTAGCTTTTGTCTTAATCCCTTTTTTGTCAAAATATATTTGACCTTCTTTAGCTTCTGGTCTCTTTTGGTAAAATTCTTTATTTTTAATAAACCCTTCTTGGTGAGCGAGTTTAATAGATAGTTGGTCTTTCCTAAGGAGAAACCTAGATGATGCGACAAATCTCTCTGTGTAAGATTTTGATTTGAGGATAAAATGCGAAGGATATTAAAAATATCTTCTCTTAATGGGTGTTCATTCATTGAACAATATTATAACAGAAGGTATAAAAATATCAATAAGATTTAGTTCTTCCTCCTGAGAATAATCTTGAATCTTACTATATCATCCTCCTCCAGATAATCTCCACTCTGAACCTCAAGTATCTTTAGGGGGGAATCGAAGGGATTCTCCAAGCGGTGAGTGCAACCCGGGGGAATAAAAGTGCTTTCATTGACATTGATATAATAAATCTTTCTACTCTTGGTAACTTTAGCTTTACCCTCCAATACAACCCAATGCTCACTGCGATGCATATGACTTTGAAGTGTCAAGGCTTTATGAGGCATTAGTTCGACCAACTTTATTTTAAAACGCATTCCTCTTTCTAAAACCGTATATCGCCCCCAGCTTCTTCTTACTGTCTTATGCAGATAAATTTCGTCTCTATTACTCTTCTTGAGTTGTTCTATCACTTTCTTTATTTCCTCACCTTTATCTTTACGCATAACCAATAAAGCATCGGGCGTATCAACAATAATAATATTCTCCAATCCCAAACAGGCAATCAGTCTACTTTTGCTAAAAACTGTTATGTCTCTGCTATCAAAAGTTATCACATCTCCCCTTATAGCATTAGCAAGATGGTCTTTGGGTATAATCTTATCCAGAGATGACCAACTACCTAAATCTGACCACCCTAAATTCAAAATAGGAATCATTAAGATATCCCTGGCCCTCTCTAAGACTCCGCGGTCGAAAGATATCGATTTAACACCTCTCCAGATTTTATTGATATCCTTGGTATTATATACACGTAAAATAGTACGAGAAAGCTCTGGAAGGTACCTTTTAATATTATTTATAAATGTATCTGCGTATCCAAATAACATTCCGCTATTCCAGAAATATCTTCCACTGCGACAGATCCTCTTTGCCAATTTAAGGTCTGGTTTTTCTATAAATTTTTCCACAGCAAAAATATGTATCTTGGGCTTCTGTCTTTTTTTCGTGGAAACAATACCTTTGGAGGAAATCTGTGATTTTATTTTAATATATCCGTATCCAGTAGCCGGATAAGTAGGCCTGATTCCAAAGATAATTATATTATCTTTATAATAATGTTCGCTTAGAGAAAAAATACCCCGTAATATACCACGAAAGGCAGCAAGATTTCCTATACGATGATCGGAGGGTAAAACGATTATTCTGGCTTGGGGATCAATACGGCTGACAAAAGAGGCGGCAAGGCAAATAGAGGCAGCTGTATTTTTGCCTTCAGGCTCAAAGAGAATATTAGAACGAGGAATCTTGAATTCAGATATATAATCAAATATCTCGGGGGAATATAATTGATTAGTAACAATATAGATATTCTCTGGCGGAATTATTGTCTTAATCCTAAATAATGTCTCCTGTAAGAGGCTGTTAGTAGTAAAAAGAGAAAGGAATTGCTTTGGTTCAATACTACGACTTAACGGCCAGAAACGATTCCCCTGTCCTCCGGCTAATATCACTGCGTAATTATGGTTCATTTTTATTATACGACTCGAGTCTTGGCATCCACGGAATCCTTGACTTTACCTTTCTCCACCATTCCTTATTGCTCTGGTACCATCTTATTGTATCTATAAGTGCTTCTCGCAACCTATACTGTGGTCGCCAACCGAGATATTTTATCTTGCTACAATCCATACTATAACGTCGATCGTGTGCTGGACGATCAATTACATATTCAATTAAACTCTGCGGTCTTTGTGTTATTTTTAGAATTAAACGAGTGAGCCTTAAATTAGTCATCTTATTTCCTGCAGAAACATTATAAATCTCACCCACACTACCATCATGTAAAACTAAATCTATCGCCCGACAATTATCCAGAACAAACAACCAATCTCGTACATTGCCTCCATCACCGTATAGAGGAAGTTTTTTATTCTGCAGGGCATTAGTGATAAATAGAGGTATAATCTTTTCGGGATATTGATAAGGTCCAAAGTTATTACAACTACGAATAATTATTAACGGAAGCCTATAAGTCGTAAAATATGAATAACACAATAAATCTGCACCGGCCTTGCTGGCAGCATAAGGATTACTAGGCATCAGAGGGCTACTTTCGGTAAATGAACCCTTTTTGATAGAACCATATACCTCATCTGAACTTATCTGAATGAATCTGTAAAGCCCATATTTTTTTGCGGCTTCTAATAAAACATAAGTTCCATATAAATTTGTGCGTATGAACTCTGCCGGGTCTGCAATTGAGCGGTCTACATGAGTAGATGCAGCAAAATTAATTATTGCCTGACAATCTTTAGATAATCTATTGACCACTGTCCTATCACAAATATCTCCTTGAATAAATCTATAATTTGGATTACCTCTTACATCTTTTAGGTTTTCTGGATTTCCGCAATATGTCAACTTATCAAGATTGATAATTTTATATCTTGGGTATTTATTTAAAATATAACGAATGAAATTTGAGCCGATGAATCCTGCCCCACCTGTAATTAAAATCTTCATATTATCTATTTACTTTATATATATCCCTGGTCTAAGGTATTTATTTATAATCGCTGCCTCTTATTATTTCTTCTTATCCCAGTTATAGTTTATAGCATTATCAGATGGATCTAATCGATATTCGTCGGGGTTTTTGTAATTATAAGGGACAGTTACTATATTTATTACGATTGCCTCTGAAGTTCCGATATTCTTAAAACCATGATAAACCTCTGGAGGAATATAGATTAACTTAGGCATATCTGGACTAATAATAAAATCGTCTATCTGCCTGAAGGTAGGTGAATATGGACGAGCATCATATAAAGCAAGGAGTATCTTTCCAAATACGCAAGTAAAGTTGTCTGACTGTAATTTATGATAATGCCAGGCTTTTATAATCCCGGGATAGGCAGTAGTCATATAAACCTGTCCAAATGCATCAAATATCTCATCGTCACAACGAAGAATCTCCATAAGTCTCCCACGACTGTCAGGTATTGTCTTTAGTATCTTGACTTTAACACCCTTAATCATTATTGGAGTCAGAGATTCTGTTTAAACCAAGCAATAGTCCTTTTAAGTCCCTCTTCTAAAGAGACCCGCGGTTGCCAATTAAGTATTTTTTTTGCCTTGGTAATATCTGGTCTGCGTTGTTTGGGATCATCTTCCGGTAAGGATAAAAATTTTATTGATGAAGAAGAGCCGGATATCTTAATAATCCTCTCTGCCAGATTCAGAATGGTAATTTCATCAGGATTGCCTAAGTTCAATGGTCCTGAGAAGTCAACTTGCATAAACTTAATGATCCCTTCGATCAAATCATCTATAAAACAAAATGAGCGTGTCTGCAAGCCGTTTCCATACACAGTGAGATCATTATTAGTCAATGCCTGACAAATAAGATTTGAAATTACTCTGCCATCATCTGCACGCATTAAAGGACCATAGGTATTAAATATCCTGACAACTCTCATGTCTATATTATGCTGCTTTTGATATGCAAAAACCATGGCTTCTGCTGCTCTCTTTGCCTCATCATAACATGAACGCGGGCCAATTGGATTAACATTACCAAAATACTCCTCTGGTTGAGGATGGATTAAGGGGTCTCCGTAAATCTCAGATGTGGAAGCAAGAAAAAATTTAGCGTGTTTACTTTTGGCTATGCCAAGACAATTATGCGTACCTAAGGTACCAACTTTCAATGTCTTTATAGGGAAACGTAAATAGCCGCGAGGCGAAGCAGGCGACGCAAAATGCATAACCCAGTCCAAATCATCATCGATATATAGAGGCTGGGAAATGTCGTGGCTTATCAATCTAAAATTTGGCTCGTTTAATAAGTCTCTTATATTATCCTTGCGTCCGGTAATAAAATTATCCACACAAATGACAACGTTATTATCCTTCAATAATCTCTTGCATAAATGCGCACCAATGAATCCTGCTCCACCAGTAATCAAAATATTCATATTTACTCTTCCCTCTGGAGAATATCTATTTTTAATCGTGCTATCTTATTTATAGTCTAATCTTCATTTAATTTAACCGTGAGAATATACAATAAACTTAATAATCATTCCGGATAGCTAACCTCTCCCTATTGATTTGTAAATAAAGCCCATTTTTTGCATCTGCTTGGGATCAAATATATTTCTTCCATCTACAATAACTGGCTGACGCAATAATCTCTTTATACGCATCAAATCCATTCTCTGAAACTCATCCCATTCTGTCATAATCAATAAACAGTCGCTGCCCTTGGCTACATCGTAAAGGCTGTGGCAAAACTTTACATTCTTTAACACCTTCTTCGCTTTAGGTATTGCCTGGGGATCATAAGCTTTTATCTTTGCTCCGGCTGCCTGTAGCAATCTAATCACGTCTAAGGAAACTGAGAAGCGTATATCATCGGTATTTGGTTTAAAACTCAATCCGAGCACTCCTATTGCCTTACTTTGTATTATCCAAATTGCTTCCTCTATCTTTTTCAATAGAATCTGTTTTTGCTCTCTATTTATTTTAGCAACCTCCTTAAGTATCCCAAAATCGTATCCAGCTTTTTTGGCGATATAAATAAATGCCTCCAAATCTTTGGGGAAGCAAAAACCACCGAAACCGCAGCCGGCATTAAGAAATGCTTTGCCTATACGCCTATCTAAACCCATACCCTCAGCTACCTTAACCACATCAGCTCCTACCTTATCACAAAGTTGAGCAACCGCATTAATAAAAGAGATCTTACTGGCTAAGAAGGAATTCGAAGCATGTTTAATCATCTCTGCAGTCTTAATATTAGTAATTAAAAGCGGCGCCTTAATTGGCCTGAACAAATCACGCATAATCTTCTCTGCCTTTTTGTCTTCAACGCCTATCACAATACGATCGGGATGCAATGTGTCTTCTATGGCTGATCCTTCGCGCAAGAACTCAGGATTAGACACTATACTAAATTCTAATCTACGCTGATTATGCATCAGAATTGTACGCCGTATCCACTCACCGGTCTCTACTGGTACTGTACTTTTTTCTACAATTATCTTGTATTCCTTCATATTTTGTGTAATACGACGGACTACATTTTCCACTGAAGATAAATCTGCACTACCATCCTCTCGTGGTGGAGTGCCTACACAGATAAAAATAATTAAAGAGTTATTAACTACTTTTGGTAGGCTATGAGTAAAAATTAATCTCTTTGCCTTTAAATTCTTCTTAACTAGTTCTTTAAGGCCGGGTTCATAGATAGGTATAATACCCTTCTGAAGCTTTACGATTTTCTGATGGTCGCTATCATGACAGATTACCCTGTTACCCAGATCAGCAAATACTGCGGCAGTAACCAAACCCACATGTCCAGAACCGATAATTCCGATTCGATACATCGAAAACTCCTTTCATTTTTGGAACCATTCAACAGTCCTGCTTAAACCATCTCGAAATCCAACCACTGGCTTATATCCTAAAACTCTCTCTGCCTGAGAAATATCCGCAAGAGTCTTAAAGACATCACCGGGCCGTGCTGGAAGATAAACAGGATCGATTCTCTTATTCATAATCTCATTAAGGAGTTTAACTAACTCTAGAACCGTCTTATCCTTGCCGTCAGCAATATTGAATACCCCCCATTTAACATCGGGAGCGCATTCTGCGGCTAATAGATTCGCTTGAACAATATTGTCAATATAAGTAAAATCGCGCGATTGCTTACCTGTACCATATATAGGAGGTGATTGGTCATTTAAAAGGCAATGAATAAACTTAGGGACAACTACTGCATATTCATCATCTAATGCCTGGCGTGGTCCAAAAACATTAAAATACCTGAGACAAATAGAGGGAAGATTATAATTCTGAGAATACACGCGACAATAATACTCGCCCGACAATTTTGTTAATGCATATGGAGAGATAAGGCGCGGTAAATCCGTCTCTCTTTCCGGGAATTGCTCTACTTCTCCATAAACAGAACTGGAGGAAGCAAAGATAAAACACTTAACCTTCTGCTGCTTGGCAGCCTGAAGCATATTAACTGTACCGTTAATATTTACCTCATTATACTCCAATGGTTTATTCATAGATTTAGGAACAGAACGAAGAGCCGCCTGATGAAAAACAACATCAATACCCTCACACGCTCTCTGGCAGATAGAAAAATCTCTTATATCTCCTCTGATAAGTGTATAGCGTTTATCTGCCTCTGGATACTCTTTAACAAAAGAAAGATTCTCCTCTTTGCCTGAAGAAAAATTATCCAGAATACAAATAGATTTACCTTCACTAAGCAATCTTTCAGCGATATGAGAACCAATAAACCCAGCTCCTCCGGTAATCAAATATCTTTCCATTAGTCCTCCTCTCCTCTTTTTATTATTAGAAGTATTTATTTATGTCTGTATTTGAAATATAAAAATATGGCTGTAATTAATGTCGCCAACATTACGCTGTTGGCAATAATAATAATTACGTCTTTTATGTGAAGTCCATATAATGCCCAGAGAAAAACTCCGCAGGATAATTGCAAAAGGGTAGTTAAACTAATATCTGAAGCAGACCTTGTCTTGATAATCTTAGTTACCTGCGGAATAAAAGAAAAGGTTGTCAAGACAGCTGCGCTTATCCCTACTATTAACCATATCATTGCCTTTTAATATTTAAATACCGGCGACTACCAACCTTAAGTATACCAGAAGAATCGACTATAAAATTTTCGTCTTCAACTCTCTGATTATTAAACACGATTGCTCCTTGCCGGATAAGTCTGCGTGATTCATTTTTGCTTTTACTCAAACCACTATCGGTAATAATTTCGACAATCCTGCGAGATTCCTGTATTAGAAATATAGGTATACCCTGTGGTAGTTGACGTGCTGAAAATACACGCTGGAATTCATCACGGGAAACCCTAGCTATCTCTGCAGAATAATACTGAGTCACAATAATCTCTGCCAACCTCAGTTTTGCTTCTTTGGGATGCATATCTCTTATAGCGTCTATGTCCTCATCTGTAAGTAAGGTATAATATTTAAACATTAACTCATCGGATATGGACATTATTTTACCAAACATCTCTTCTGGTTTTTCGGTTATCCCGATATAATTACCCAAAGACTTACTCATCTTGTTAATCCCATCTGTACCCTCCAATAAGGGAAGAGTAATAACCACCTGGGGTATCTGTCCAAAGTCTCTCTGCAGATCTCTGCCTACCATCAGATTAAAAATTTGATCTGTACCACCTATTTCGATATCACTCTTGAGTATCACTGAATCATACCCCTGCAAAACGGGGTACATAAATTCGATGAGTGAAATCTCTTCCTTTTTATCCAAGCGTTTCCTGAAATCAGCACGAGCCAACATCTGACTTACCGTTGTATGCATAGTCAATTTGAGAATATCGGCTACAGACATATCCTCAAACCAACGACTATTAAATACCGTTTTGAGCCTTTTTAAATTCAAAATCCTACCTACTTGCTCTTTGTAAGTCCGGGCATTTTTAATAATCTCTCTTTTAGTCAGAGGTTTTCTTGTCTGCGATTTTCCTGAAGGGTCACCAATACGAGCAGTAAAATCACCGATAAGGAAATATACCACATGACCTAAATCTTGAAATTGACGTAATTTTCTTAATAAAACTGTATGGCCAAGATGAATATCAGGAGCGGTAGGATCAAATCCTGCTTTTATTCTGAGTGGACGCCTTTCCTGTTCAGCTTGTTTTAATTTCTGAATCAACTCACTCTCAGAAACTATATCTACTACACCTCGTTTGATAATTTTGAGTTGTTGTTCAATTGTCATTACTAATAAATTTAAACCGAATAAGGGACATCTTTATATTCAGCATAAAGCATGTCCCCCGAACGGCACAAAGGATGTCCCTAGATTTTGGTGGAAAGACCTATCTTGGCCTGTTCGATATCAACCTTAATAACCTTTACCTTTATTTTATCACCTACCTTTAAAGAATTCATCTGCGCAGGCTCAATCTCACTACTAAATACCAATCCTTCGAGCTCATCTTCAAGTTTAACAAATACCCCAAACTCAGTAATGCTCACAACCTCTGCTTCAAGTATGCTATCTAAAGGATATCTCTGGGCAATCTCAGGCCAAGGGTTGGGCTGCATCTGTTTTAATCCCAGGGATATCCTCCTATTAGCACCATCTACAGAGAGTACAACTACCTCTATTTTTTGTCCCTTTTTCAACACATCCTGCGGATGGCTTATCCGCCTCGTCCAGCTAAGGTCGGAGATATGAATCATGCCTTCAATATTACTATCTAACTCTACAAAGGCACCGTAGTCAGTAAAACCCCGTACTCTTCCTGTAACCTTAGAGCCTACCGGATACTTCGATTCGGCCTCCAACCAAGGATTAGCCTCCAATTGTTTCACGCTTAAGGCAATTTTTCTATTTTGGGGGTCAACTGATAATACTTGAGCCTCAACTACATCTCCGATAGCAAATATAGAAGATAAACTATCTACTCTCTTTGCCCAAGAGATCTCTGATATATGCACCAATCCCTCGATACCTTTCTCTATTTCAACAAATATCCCATATGGTAGTATATTGACAACCTTGCCTTTTATACGGGAGCCGGGTGGGAATTTGTTTATTATATCCTGCCAGGGATCAGAAAATCTTTGCTTCAATCCCAAGGCAATCTTGTTTGTAGTCTTATCAATATTTAATACCATTACCTCCAATTTATCTCCCACCGCTACAATCTCCGAGGGATGGCTTACCCTTGACCAAGACATATCAGTAATATGCAATAATCCATCCACTCCTCCCAAATCGATAAATGCTCCAAAATCAGTAATTGCCTTCACGGTTCCTGTAACTATCTGACCAATCTTTAAATTATCCCAGATTGCCTGCCTGGCTTCCTGTCTTTGCCTCTGAATAGCCTCCTTACGCGAAACAATAATACTATGTCGGAAATGATTGAGTTTGGTGATCTTAAACTTAAATGCTTGATTTATTATATCCTTTTCACTCATATCCTTAAAACCAGAGAGTGAACCGGGAAGAAAACCCTCCACTCCTTCAACATCCACAAGGAATCCTCCCTTTACCTTTCTCTTTACCTTACCCTCGGCAAGGTTCCCGGAATTAAAATCTTCTACTACTTTATTCCAACCCTGCATTTGTTTTGCCTTGGTATGAGAAAGAGAAATCATCCCGGCATCATTCTCAATAGACTCGATAAAGAAATCTAACTCACGTCCTACCTCTAACTCATCAGAAGAAAATTCAGCCACCGAGACTACCCCTTCAGATTTAAATCCGACATCCACTAATACCTCTTTGGGCTTAATGGCAACTATCCTCCCTTTTATAATCTGTCCGTCATTCAGTTTTTTTATACTCTGATTGTATAATTGTTCCAAACTAATACTCTCATCAGGCATTTTTGCATTCCTCCTTTTTCTTATTTTTTTTCACTGAGACGCTTAATTTCAAACATTACCTTACTTGCAAAATTTATATAATTATCTTCCACTTCATAATTTTTAGGATAAATAGGCTTACCAAAATACACTCTAATCTTAGCTGGACGAACAAATCTCGCCTGTCGACCTAAGGCCTTGCCAGTACCATTAATGTAAGCAGGAACTACTGGCACCTGCGATTTCGAAGCCATAAAGCCAATCCCTGGCTGAACCCTGCCGCTTATCTCTTTATAATAAGAACGGCTTCCTTCAGGAAAGAGTACAATTCCCTTTTCTAACTGCAGGCGCCTTAAAGCCTCTTTTATACTGGCAATATCAGCGAAGTTGCGTCTTAAGGGAAAGGCTCCCAGCGTACGAATCAACGCACCAAAAACAGGTATGAGAAAAAGGTCGTGACGTGCCATAAAATTCAACTGCCGAGGACAACTAGCCCCCAAAACAACAGGATCCAAATAACTAACATGATTACTGGCCAGAATAAATCCTCCCTTATTGGGTATATTCTCTCTTCCTCGGACTTCTAAACGAAAAAAAAATCTAAGCAACAAGACAGCTAATGGTTTCAATATCCTATAAAGCATAATGCAGCAACTAGACAGAAATAATCGTTAAGGGGGACTATACAATAACCTTAACGGAGAACCCAACCTCTCCCAAAATCTATCAGTTGTTTAGCCCTAGCTAAACTCTTCGCCTCAGCATAAACACGCATCAATGGTTCCGTGCCTGAAGCACGCAACATAAGCCAGCTATCATCCTCGCAAATCAACTTTACCCCATCAAAATCTTTACATTGTATAACTCTTCTACCCACAATTGTCTTCTTTGACTTAAATCTATTTACTATCTCAGATAAATTGCCAGCACCTTTAGATCTCATTTTATGGACACGAATATCCTCTCTCAGATAATAATACCTCCCAAACTCTCTCTCCATTTCATTTAATATCTTAAGTATTGGTTTGTTTTTATAGGACATTAATTCCAATAGCAAAAGACCGGCTAAACTCCCATCTCTCTCCGGGACATATCCCTTAAAACCTATTCCTCCTGCCTCTTCACCACCAATAAGAATATCGGTTTTCTGCATCAACTCAGAAATATATTTAAAACCTACTGGTGTCTCATATAATCTCAATCCCAAAGAACTCGTAATCCTATCAATAAGCGTAGTCCCTGCAATAGTCTTAATTACACCCCCACTCATCCCTCGATTGCGAACAAGATGCAAGATTAATAAACCAAGTATCTTCTGCGGATGAATAAATTCACCGCTACCAGCAAAACCAGCAATCCTGTCAGCATCTCCGTCCAAAACCAAACCCAAATCATACCGCTTCTCTCTCAACCTATTTATTGTGGGGCTGAGATTCTCCAAGATTGGCTCTGGTCTTAAGCCGCCAAATGAAGGATTAATAGAATCACGGACAAAATCCAGACTAATTCGTGTATCTTTAAGTATCCTCGCAATAAGTTTATCTCCACTACCATGCATGGCATCTATCAGTACCTTAAATTTTGTCTTCTTTAGTCTCTTTAAATCCACATATGAACGTAGAAAATTAATATAATCCTTGACTAAATCTGCCTTCTTTATCTTTACGGGAGCAACAGTAGTTAAATTATATCCCACAGGCGGTATTCGCTTCTCTATCTCTTTAGTTACCTCTATTCCAGCTGCTCCACCCGAACTAGTTTTAATCTTTATTCCATTATAAATAGCTGGGTTATGACTGGCGGTAATCATCACCCCTGCCGTCATATTATTAAACCTGACATTGAAACTCAATGCCGGAGTAGGAATTGCCCTATCGGAAAGAACCACCTTGATATTTCTACTTGACATAACCTCAGCTATAATATGGGCATAAATATCCGATAAAAAGCGCGTATCATATCCCACCACAATCGCAGGTTTCTTCCCAGCCAATATTTTCTTTTGATTATTAAAATAATCAGCAATAGCGATTCCTACTCGACGCACGTTCTCAAATGTAAAATCATCGCTAATTATTCCGCGCCAACCATCGGTACCAAACTTTATTTTATGCAATTCTACAACCTCCTCTCATACATTTTCTATTCCCCGCTGTGTATCTCAGTCTCCGTATCGCCTCCTCCGGACAGGGAGACTTGAATATATATGAACCACTTGCTAAAACATTAGCCCCCGCCTTTACTACCTTTTTTGCAGTAATATTATCTATCCCGCCATCAATAGCAATATCACCGCTAAATACCCGACGCAAAGCCTTAACCTTGGGTAAGACACCAATAATGAATTTCTGTCCCCCAAATCCTGGATTTACACTCATCACCAAAACAAAATCCACTACATCTAACACAGACTCAATCCTTCGTAAGGGGGTATCTGGATTCAACGATACCCCCAACTTAATACCCTTTGCTTTCAAGCGAGCTGCCCGCCTTCTTAAAACAGATGCCTCAATTGTCTCTATGTGAAGAGTAAGTTTATCTGCCCCTGCTGCAATAAAACGATCAGTCCAATTAAAAGGATCCTCTATCATTAAATGAACATCCAAGACAAGACTAGTAATCCTACGAATATCCTTCAATACATCTGGACCAATGGTAATATTAGGAACGAAACGTCCGTCCATTATATCTATATGGAAGAAGTCGATACCCGCTTTTTCTATTCGCAGCATATCTTCAGCAAGATGGGCAAAGTCTGCTGACAATATTGATGCTCCTATTTCTACGTTCATTTATAAAGCCCCTTTTTGAGGATATAATCCCTAACAGCATCTGGAACCAAGTAACGGAAGGAACAGTTCTGTCTTACGCATTGGCGAATCTCAAACGCAGAGATATCTACCGCACGAATATCTATCGTGGTTATATAATCAGGTAAATCTGTTAAGGGAAATTCTGGTCTTGTTGCCACAATAAACTTAACCATAGAAATAATATCCCTCAGGTCTTTCCATTCATCCAAATACCTAATCAGATCGGAGCCAATGACAAAATAAAGCTCATGCCCACGGTAAATCTCTTTAAATTCTTTAATTGTATCTATGGTATAAGACCTACCGCCTCTTTTTATCTCAATATCAGAGACAGCAAAATACGGATTACCACGAATTGCCAGCTGCAGCATCTTTAAGCGATGGTGCGCAGAGATAATATCTCCATTGTCTTTATGAGGAGGCATATTTGCTGGGACAAAAATCATCTTGCCTAATCCTATCTTCTGACGCACCTCCTCAGCTAATATAAGATGCCCCAGGTGGATTGGATTAAATGTCCCCCCCAAGATACCTATCTTCATTTCCTTATATGTCCCTTTCCGTAGATTACATATTTATATGTGGTTAATTCTTCTAATGCCATAGGGCCGCGAGCATGGAGCCTATCGGTAGAAATACCCATCTCTGCACCCATTCCAAATTGATAGCCATCCGTAAGACGTGTAGAGGCATTTTGGTAGACACATGCAGAATCAACCCTCCTAAGAAACTCAACAGCAGCCTTAATGTTAGCAGTGATAATGGCGTCAGAATGATGCGAGCCATATTCATTGATATGATTTATCGCTTCATTTAAATCTTTAACTACCTTGACAGATAAGATTAAATCTAAATACTCCGTACGGAAATCTTGCTCATCTGCAGGAAACACACCCTTAACTATCTTCCGGGTAAGCGCACATCCGCGAACCTCAACACCAGCCTTTTGAAAACGGCTTATCATCCGCGGTAGAAACAAAGAGGATATTTTTTTATCTACCAACATTGTCTCCATTGCGTTACACGTACCCGGCCGCTGCACCTTGGCATTAAAACATACATCTTCCGCCATCAGAAGATTTGCGTCTTGATGTACATATACATGACATATGCCTTTATAATGCTTAATTACTGGTATACGCGAAATCCTACTTACCTCTCTTATTAAACCCTCTCCTCCCCGGGGGATAACCAAATCAATATAATTATTTAATCTGAGTAACTCGCGGACCTCTTTTCTATGAGTCTTAGAAACAAAACCAATTACCCCCTCAGGAACAGAATAATCCGTTAAGACAGAAGATAAAACCTTATATATTGCCTTATTAGAATTAATGGCTTCGCTACCACCTCGCAAGATAACACAATTGCCTGATTTCAAACATAAACCGATACAATCAGAGGTAACATCTGGGCGAGATTCGTAGATTATAGCAATTACGCCTATCGGCACACGAATCTTCTGAATTAACAAACCAGTTGGCGACCTCCACTGCTTGATAATTTCTCCTATAGGGTCCGATAAGTCAATCAGGGCCTTTTGAGATTCACTCATTTCTCTAATTCTATTTTTAGATAAAGCCAGGCGGTCAATAAACGCTGAAGAATATTTTCCCCTGGCCTTTAGAAGGTCCTTTTTATTCTCTCTAACAATAAATCTCCAATTATCGAGAAGCTTCTTGGACATCGAATAAAGAATCCTGTTTTTTTGTTTAGTCGAAAGATCGGCTAGAGATAGAAAGGCATTCCTTGCTCTCTTTGCTAACTTTAGAACCATCTTTACATCACTCCTGCAATAAAATAAGAATACATCCTTTAATCCGTATTATGAAACCATTAAGTTATTACAAGATTGTCGCGATGAACAACCTCTTTCATTTTCTGTTTACCTTTTACTTTATCTAAATCTTGCGCGGAGAAACTTACCTTTCCTCGAGCAAAACCATTGCCTGCCTGGTCAACAACATCAACTATATCCCCCTTGATAAAATTGCCCTCCAGGCGCACAACACCAACTGTAAGTAGACTCTTGCCGGACAACAGAGCCTCTCTGGCGCCCCTATCTACATAGATTTTTCCTTTCGGTCTGGAACAGAAAATAAGCCATTTTTTGCGGGCGGTTATCCGCGCCTCGGCAGGTAAGAATAGAGTACCCGCATTCAGTGGGTCGGTTAGGGCCGTAGATAACACATTGTGTTTTTTACCATTGACAATCAAGCATGGAATTTGTGACTGCATAGCAATCTTTGCAGCAGAAATCTTAGTCCTCATCCCTCCTACGGAAATCGCCTTATCAGAAGAAGAAGCATATCTTTCAATCCTAGTGGTTATCTTACTAACTACACGTATAACTCGAGACGTCTCCGGCTCCAGCAACCCTTCCACATCAGAAAGAATAATCAGAATATCCGCGTCAATAAGATTGGCAACGAGAGCAGAGAGACGGTCATTATCACCAAATTTTATTTCATCTACGGAAACAGTATCATTTTCGTTAATTATCGGTAAGACTCCCCAGTTTAACAGAGCCTGGAGCGTATTTCTGGCATTGAGATAACGACTACGGTCATCAAAATCATCCCAAGTAAGAAGAATCTGGGCGCACTTAACATTGTAGTTAGAAAAGCTCTTGCGATAAAGCTGTATCAATTCGCTTTGACCGAGACTAGCCGCTGCCTGTAGACTGCTAAGCTTTGTCGGACGCGACCTGAGGCCTAAGACCCTCATTCCATAAGCTATTGCCCCAGAAGAAACCAATATTACCCTTCGTCTCTGTCTCAATAAATCAGCTATCTGAGCAATAAGCTGACTGATAACTGCTGTATTTACCAGGATGCTTGCACCAATCTTAATGACAATACATTGATAATCTCTTCTCAGCTCTCCCAAGGATAATCCCTCCCGAAAGAATCGTATCGGTATTGATGATGGAGATAAGATAATAAAAATAACCTCATTATCTGTTTCTTGTTCTATTTATTCTCATTAAGGTTTTTTTAATCTCGTTTACTAACCCTTCTAAACCCTCTCTTTTTAAAGCAGAGACAGAATAAATATTCAGTCTTATTCTCTGTTTAAATTTAATAAGATTTGTCTCTGCTCCCGGTAAATCCATCTTATTGGCAACAACAATCTTTTTGCGCCTACCAAGCTGTTTGCTGAACAAAGACAACTCCCTATTTATTGCCTGGTAATCCACCACCGGGTCTCTGCCCTCCGTAGCCGCCATATCAATAAGATGGATAATTAATTTTGTACGTTCGACATGGCGTAGAAAGCGTATTCCTAATCCCCGCCCCTGATGAGAACCTTCAATCAACCCCGGTATCTCCGCAGCCACGAAAGAGAAATCACCCCTTTCAACAACCCCCAATACTGGAACCTTTGTCGTAAACGGATAGGCAGCTATGCGGGGACGGGCATTAGATATCGCCGAGACCAAGGTAGACTTCCCTGCATTAGGGAAGCCAACGATGCCTACATCAGCAATAAGTTTCAATTCTAGGGCTAACTCTCTTTCTTCTCCCTGTTTACCTCTGGTTACCGTGCGATTATGACTATTGCCGCTACCCCCCTCTCCACCCTTAGCTAAAACAATTCTTTCACCGGGACGGATAAGCTCAGCTAAATTACAATCTGTCCTCGCATCCTTAATAATTACGCCACAGGGAACCTTTATAATTAAATCCTGAGCATCCCTGCCCTTTTTGTTCTTTCCGGAGCCGTGCTTGCCATTCTTACCGATAAAATGGCGGCGATACCGAAAGTCTAAAAGTGTATGTAGATTCGAATCCGCAATAGCAACTACATCTGCACCCCTGCCCCCATTGCCGCCATCTGGTATCCCCCTGCGTTGATATTTATCACGATAGAAACTACGGCAACCGTCTCCTCCATGCCCTCCTTTTACATATATCTTTACCTCATCAATAAACATCTAAATTCAACCCTATCTCATCCACGGCTAAATCATTATTTCCTCTATTCTAACCTTTGTCAATAACTGCCGGTGCCCCCTTTTGCTATGACTGGACTTCCTGCGACGATATTTATAGGAAACAACCTTGCGGGCTTTAAAATTCCTAACAACTACAGCAGTAACCTTGGCATTCTTAACATGAGGCTGACCGATATGAACATTGTCATTCTCGGCTACCAAGAGGACTCTTTTAAAGGTAAGGCTCTGGCCTTCTTTCTTTCCTTGACGCTCTAAGTCAACAACATCACCCTTCGTTACCTTATATTGCTTACCCCCAACTTCAATAATGGCATACACTTGTAACCTCCTTATTATACTTTTATACTTAAATTTAGACTATAATACTATCATATAAAAGAAGAGAAATCAAGTTATCTTTAATTAGTCTATACTTAAAAGATATTATAAACAATGGCCTCAGGGGGGAGCAGGTTTTATGGATTCTACTTACAAAAATCTCCGATTTTAAATGCAGGGATAACAAATGAGAAGGAATATTAACTAATTTTTATTTCTTCTAGGTGCTGCGTAGGATTCGATATCAGGTTAATTTTGGTGCGGAATTTATGCTCCAGATTAACAATATACTCCTTATATTTATCCATAATGGAGTTAACGGCGGGATTAAGACTCAGATTAACCTCACTCACACGATTGGACTGTAAATATCTCCTCAATTGACGAATAGCTAAAATAGACAATGTTGTTGTCGATTTTATCTTACCCTTTCCCTGACAATAAGGACAGGCTTGGTAGGTTTGTGCCTGGACGGCATTATGCACACGTTCACGAGTCAACTGAACCAGACCGAACTTCGATATGCCCAGACAATCGTACTTAGCCTTATCCTTGCTTAACTCACGGTTTAGTATATTCAGAATCTCCCTTCTGTGTGTCTCTTTCTCCATATCAATAAAATCAATAACTATAATCCCTCCCAAATCCCGCAGGCGTAATTGACGTACAATCTCAACAGCTGCTTCTGTATTAATTCTAAATGCTGCTTCTTCCGGAGAAAGGTTTCTCTTAAAACCTCCGCTGTTAACATCTATCACTACCAACCCTTCAGTAGGTTCAATAACGATATATGCCTTGGACTTTAGATAAACATATCTCTCGAATATTTTATTTATCTGCCTTTCTATATCGCGGTCAAGAAACAGGTCTGCACCCTGATATAGAGAGATTCGCCTGGCCAGACTTTTCTCAAATGTACGAACAAAGGCATATATGCGCCGATATTCGGGCTTCGAATCCACAGTAACTTTATTAATATCTTCGGTAAAAGAATCACGTATTATACGCAAGATTAAATCATATTCCTCATATACAAGGCTGGGAGATGGACGACGGTAAGATATCTTCTTTATCCTTGACCATAACCTGAGTAAAAATCGCGCATCACGCATAAGTTCCCTTGCTGAACAGCCTACGGCCGCTGTGCGGACAATAAAACCCACATTTTTAGGTAATCTTAACTCTTCAAGAATAGACCTTAATCTTTTTCTTTCTCTCTCATCATCAATGCGGCGCGAAATCCCCCAATGGCTATTCTGAGGAGCCAGAACCAGATATCTGCCTGCAAGCCCAATATGGCCCGACACACGAGGACCCTTTGTTCCATAGGCCTCCTTTACAACCTGAACCAAGACCTCATCTCCTTTTTTCAGCCTTAAAGGAGCTGAAAATCTTACCTCCTCAGTTGGCTCATATGTACTATACTCAAACTCTGAAAGATAGAGAAAACCCTTCTTGCTCTGGCCAATATCTACAAAGGCAGCGTTAAGGGAAGGGACTACAGTCTCGATTTTGCCTTTATAAATATTACCTACTATTGTTCTATCCTCTGGACGCTCTATATAAAACTCCTCCAAATGTCCATCAGTCAATATTGCTACTCGCTTTTCGCACAAATCTGTATTAATCAATATTTCCTTGTTCATCTCTATCAAAATATTAAGCCGTCAACGGGAATTAAAATGGAGAATACATATCTTCGCTTGACAAAATGATACCACCTGAATGGCTGTGCTATGTCTCTTGAACCGTCAAAATCTTTGGGGTAAGGAAAATAAGCAGGTCTTTCTTCTCTACCTGCTTAGCTCTGTGTTTGAAAAAATATCCCAAGATGGGTATATCTCCCAGAAGGGGAATCTTCTGCACAGTATCTGTAGTCTTATTCTTGATCAGGCCACCGATAACCAACGTATTACCATCTTTAACCATAACAGTTGTCTTGGTGGTTTGCTTGTAAATCACCGGTAAATCAACAGTCAAACCAGAGCCACCAGAAAGGGTTTTGTCCCTGAGCCACTCGCTTACCTCTGGTTCTATAGTCAGGGTAACATACCCTAACTTGTTTATCTGCGGTGTCACTTTTAAAATTATACCGTACTTCTCTTGACGGTAATCTGTCATTACATATGTATTCTGCTCCTTATTATAACTCCACTGTGGTGTGGGATCCAAGGTTACAACCTCTATTGTCGCTTCCTGATTATCTAAGGTAACAATGCGAGGATTAGAAAGTAAATCCGTATCTGTATTCGAGAATAATAACTCTAATACAGCGGTGGTGCCGGAGGCATCCAGGGTACCCAGTGTAAAAAGGCTACCTGTCTCATCTGCAGCCTTAGTAGGAGCAATAATATCATGAGGAAGATATTTATTATCTGAATGTGTAGTAAAGGGGT
>JAOZPD010000007.1:19775-28427 GCA_029932935.1 Candidatus Omnitrophota bacterium
GAGGGAAGTATTCCTCATATAACAGAAGGGCAGGTAGTAAAGGGAAAGGTGGTCGGTCGCGCAGACCCCTGCACTGTACCTCCGATTGTCCATCTTATACCTAGATTTTTAGTATCGGTTAGATTTGTCTCAATTATCTTAGCCTCAATTAAAACCTGCGGCGTAGCTCTATCGAGCTCTTTAATCATTTTACCAATCCTGATCAAATTAGATTTAGTGTCAGTAATTATCAAGGTGTTGGTCCTGGTTTCAAGAGTAATCTTACCCCTCTCAGAAACCAACTTCTCTATAGCGGTCTTTACCTCATCTGCCTTAATAAAATTCAAATCAAACGCCTTAGTATCCAATGGCTCCTTCACGGCTGCCTCTTCCTGAATTCTCCTCTGTTCAGCTAACTTCTCTAAGGTAGACACCATAATTACCTTATCACTCAGCCATTCGTAACCGAACCCATAAGTCCTTACAATTGTGTCCAGGGCCTCCTCCCAATACACATCCTGCAATCTTATGGTAACCAGACCTCTTACCTCGGGTGTAGCCACAATATTAACACCAGATTTATAAGAAATAATCTTCAATACATTATTTATCTCAGCATCTTTAAAATCCAAACTTATATTCTCACTAACTCCGGCTTTCTCTGTTGATGATACAGGGGTATTTAAAGGATTCGCCGTATCTATAATATTACTTGCCTCCTGTTCCTGTGCAAAAGAAACGGTATAAAATCCGAGCGTAAGCACAAAGAATAATATACCAATCTTACAAATTGATCTTAATCCTTGATTACTCCTCATCATAGAAAGAATACATGAGCAATAGAGGGCTATTGAATTCTTCACGGCTCCTCCTTTTGTAATTTGTATTCCATATATTCATTATTTTTCATCAATATAACCATATCCTTATTTATATTCACGACAGAATAACCCAGAATATAATCGCCCACACCAACAACCTCTCCATTAATTATAGCATATGACTGTCCATTCTTATCATAAATAATTCCCTCCAAGGCTACCTTTGTTCCTGCCCCGGCTGGCTCCAGGTTAAGAAGCCTGCCATCAGGTGTCACTAATGAGACAAAGGGATCTCTCCTGCCTTTATCATCATACACAATCTCTCCCTGTGCAAAGACATTCCTCCCGTAGCCAAGACAACATATCAGCAATAGATAATATACCACTATATTACACAATACTATAGGAGATCTCTGAGGAATCCTATTTTTCCTTATACCTTCTCTATATTGTGCTGGGTAGTTTATAATATTATTCATTAGCTACGAGTGTTTTTAATTTCAACTTTATCTTATGTTCAAAAGGACACCTCTGGCTCTGCTTTATATCCAGTTCTTGAATCTCCAGGAATACAGCGTGATTCTCTAATTCTGATAAAAATCTGCCTAACTGATGGTAGCCAGCAGAAATCTCCAGGTCGATCTGAACTGGTGAATATCTGTCAGCAGGAATAAATCTCGGAATGGATTTTGCTTTAGCGAGAGAACGTGAAGGCTTTATCTGAAATAACTTAACATCCTGCTGGTTAGCCAGCCGGGATATCTCTTCAATTACCCAAGGAATCTCCCCGGCCGATACTAACTTTCTTATCTGTGAACCCCCTCCTTCTCCTTTCCCTTGAGCCCGCATCATCCTATTTAAATCTGCGTTAAGATTTTTCAAATCTCTTCTTAATCTTACAATCTTGGGATTCAACATACCCAAGGCGCGCATCTGAGATTTCAGGCCAAAAGAAAAATCCACATATAGAATTATCAGAATAACAATGCTTACCAAAATCAATTTATTTTTATCTTCCAATATCTTACTCAATATCTCCTTGTCTATTCTGGATATCAACTTCTGAATATCAATTCTTTTATTTAATTCGATTAAAAACTCTTTGACTTTAGGTTTTCTCACTTTAAACTACCCTCCAGGACAAAATCCATTACTGAGAACCCACCCAACATTCTCATGCTCATATGCCCAAGTTCAAGGCGAGTAAAATCCTTAAAAAAGGTTTTGTCCTCTTTGAGTCGTTTCAGAAAAACATTGAGCAAGTGTAACTGGTCTTTCCTCTTAGAAACTACTGAGCCCCTGAGTCTAAACTCATTATGCTTTAGATTCAAATGGTTGAACCAGATGCCGTATGGCAAAGCCTGAGATAGTATCTGCATCTTATCAGAAACGGTAATTCTCTGAGCAAGCAGCCTGTCCATTTGCTCAGTCTGTTTACTGCTTATATTATACTGCCTCTTCCATTCATTCACCCTCTTCCGTTCTAGACTAACCTGAGTCCACTTCTTATACAATAACTTATATTGCAATGACCTGAACAGAAGCAATCCACCTAGATATAAATGTAAAACAATCAATAAACCAAATAAGGCAGGAACAGCAAAAAGAAATACCTGCCGAAGTTGCAAGACAACTAATTTTTCTTCCTTTACTTTAAACTCATCAGGCAACAGATTTATCTCAATCATTATTATAAATATCCCTCTTTAACCGAGACTATAAATTAAATTTATTGACATTGCCGCAATGCCAAACCTACTGCTACTGCAAAGCGCGCAGAATTCTTCCTGATATCCTGCTCATCTAATCCCACAGCAAACTCAAAATTACTAAAAGGGTCCCACTGTTCAATCTGAATACCTAAATTCTTTTCCAACTCCTCCACTAATCCTGCAGCAAGACTACCGCCCCCACTTAAAAAGATTTTATTTATAACTGCCGCGCTGCTGGACTCATAATAATCAAATGATTTCCTTATCTCCGATACGAAATTAGTAATGGAAATAGTCCTCGATGATTCTCGGGCGAAGTCATTACCCGCAATATTAATATCTCTGCTAAAATGAGGTATACCATCTTCTAAGACATTAGTATTAGTCACCGAAGCACCGATATTAAGTAGGGTTATGGCCCCCGATAAAATATTATTTTCTTTTGTATGGGGGTGAGTGTAGTTAAAAGCATTAATTAAAGCCAAAGAGTCAATATCCAAGATATTAACCTTTATCTTGGCCTCCTGAAATAATTTCAATCGCTGTTGAATAAAATCCTTTTTAGCAGCAGCCAGCATAACTAGCATCTGATTATCCGGCATGTCCTTAAGAATAACACCGTCGATATTTAATTTATCGATCGAAAACGGAAAATGCGAAGCCGCTTCATATCTCAACGAATTCTTAAACTCAGCCTCATTCATTCTGGCCATAGATGTATATCTTATCATTACATTCGGTCCACAAACCCCTAAATTCACTCCTACCGAAAGATCTAAATCTTTAAGAAGAGAATTTAGATTTAGTTCCTTAGAGGGTAATTGAATAATCTTGGCCTCTTTAAGAATATGTTTATCGTCTCGCGACTCCAAAACAACAACCTTTAACGAAGAGAATCCCCAATCCAAACCAATCCTGGTTTTTTCCTTTTTCTTCTTATTGAATACTGGCAAAGAGAATTGCAGATTTTTCATAATAATTATCTCTAAAAATCCTCCAGTCCTTCATAGAGGCTCTTAAGAATCAACAGTCGCTCCAATTTCTCATGGACACTCTTATTCTCTGGGTCTTCCTTAAGGATCTGTCTGCAGTCCTGGATACCTCTGTCTATTTTTGCTAACTTATCTCGTCTTTTCTCTGGGTCTTCCTTTATTTTATCCCTAACCTTCTCTAATGTCTGCGGAGTAATGTCTTTTTTTAACTCAGCTAACTTCTTATGCAAGAGTTCATTCCACTCTGCCTGTGTTGCTGGTTTATTAAACTCGTTGGTTACAATCATTCCATAATCCTCTGGCTGTGAAGGAACAAGCCCAGTAGTAAAACGCTCTTCTTTCTGGTAAGTTGGCGTTACCTCTGGAACTGATTCAATCTCTCTCATCTGTCTCTCTATGCGCCGAGCCTGCCAGATTAGTGTCAATACAATTACAATAATTATTGGTATAATATAACTAACAATGGTAAAGTATCTTTTTTTCGCCATTGCTCTATTCTCTAACTACTCCTCCTGCCAGCGAATTAATTTAGAAGACAGAGTGCCGTTACCACCCAGATATTCAAATCCTGGTGGCAAATCTCCATTTATTGCTCGGTCAGAGAAATAACATTTCTCATAAGTCAAGGTCTCTGTAAAAAACACATCATTATTGGCAATAATGTTACCTGTGGTTGAGCTCCATTCAAGTATATCGGAAAAATTAGCATTGCCGTGAGCATAAACTACACTCTCGTGAGGACTCATGAGTATAGAGGCCTCATTATAATCCTCCCAGGAAATAGTACTTAAACGGGCATTCTCCTGAACCTGTAACGGCTGAACATAGGTTATTGTGCCTGTTGAGATAATGGTCAAGTCCTCCCCTTTCTTCCAGGTAGCATCAAAGAAGATATTTACATCCCCAGTGCCGGGGGAGGAGCCCTTGACAAAAACAACCTTCTTGCCAATCAGGGCACTGTTAGGAAAAATATTAACTGTATCATCTGTCGTAATATAAACTACCTGCTCCGGGGGATAACTGGATACCACCTCCTGACCGAAAAGGACAAAATCATCGAATTCGTCACTTATGCCATTATTATTTTTATCCTTTATCTCTATGGTGGTATAAGCAGAATCTATTCCCTCCTGCTTATCCTCAAACCAGGCAGAGGAGCCAAATCCGGATTTAGTAAATGTCCCTGATATGCGTGTCTTATCGTAAACCTTCATATATGCTATATCTCCGCTTAAATACAAATCACCTCCACAAGAAATCGTATTCTCAAAAGGATAAGGAATACGCAAAAAATACCCCTTAACAACTCGCTGCCCGCTACCGTAAGTACCAGTCACCTTAATCTCTTTTCCTATAGACACATCGCTGACGGTAATCTCATAATTACCGTCTCCAAAGAGAACTGGGTCATCTGGCTGTGATTGGCTGTTAATTACGTTATGATACCCTTGAGCAAGGCCCGCCTCAGCAATCCAGAAAGAGCGCACAGAATCAACGTATCTTCTGGCAATATTACTCTCTGATACACTGCGAGAGACAAATACTGAACCAAACACTGCCAAGACAGCAATAACCATATAAGATAGTATTAGGGCTACTCCTCGCTTATTCATCTTTTAAACCCTGTTTACCAAAGATTATTCATTTCTTAAGCGTACTTTTGTTCTCAATGGTATAGATAAACTCCTTCCCAAGGCAACACTGTTGGCTGTAAGTCGAATCTCCAAGAGATTATTGTTTAGGGAAAATTGCAAACCGCTAATATTATTACCCAGAATCCTGCGGGTTCCCTTTGGGTATTCACGGATAATCTGCTCCTTTATATTATCACCATTAACATCTGATAGATCACGATAATACTGAATGCCTATCTCATTAGGGGTATCAAAGGTAATCTTGTCGTCGTTATCGTCGATAACAGTAATGGTTATATCGTCCGTGGAGGACTCTCTTAACTCCTTAGCCATCCAATATAATGCCTGACGGGCGCTCTGCTGTAAATCTAATAAGCACAAATCAGTATTATAAGTCATATTCCCGATATTCAAAACCCCAAATATTCCTGCGATAAGAAAACTTAGAATAGCGGCACTAACCAACACTTCAAGCAGGGTAAAACCCCTCAGGTATAAATCTCCAGAAGAATATCCTCCGCTTCCACTACCTAAACCCTTATCCTCTTTCCTATTCATAGATAATCCTCTGATTGAGATTTAATATAAGAAATATCACTGAAAATCTGTCAATAATGTCCTTAAGGATACACTTCTGGCTCTTTGCCTGCGGTCATTCCAGGTAACAGTTACGGAAACGCCCAATGGATTACCGCTCTGAGTAACCTGAGCATCTATAAACTCATTATTTAATGCTGTCAGATTATAAGGCTCTGATTCGATGGCGAGGGTATCCAAATCCCAGTCTCCATTATCAATCTTAGACTTAACCTGAGCAAAGGATGTATTTCTTATCTCCTCCATTATATACTGAGCGTGAGTCGCCGCCGTAGTAAGGTTACGGTTTGCCTCGTTTAAAAATGAACAGTTAACAAAGAGAAGAATGAGTCCGCAAAGTACAAAGGCTAAGATTGCCGCAGCCAGAACTAACTCAGTAAGCGTTAAACCTCTCATTTGATATTCACTGTGTATATAATTATAAGACAAACGATATTCCTAATCTACTACAACAACTTAATAAAGAAGAGGTCCAGAAACCATGCCTTCCTCTTCTATCTCTTCAATCTCATCCATTGTCTCTTCCTCTGGCGTTATCGTCTGATTCGACTTCACCTCTATCTGCTCTGAAGGAGGAAGCAATATCACTGCTTCCTTCTCGTATTTTTTAATTATGAGATTAACTATAAATATCAAAACCATTGATATACTGACAAAGATACTGAGAAAGATAACAAAGAATATCTTCGTTTTCTTGCTCATCCCCTATCCTCCCAAACTGGTTTTCTATCCAAGCCCCCATCATCAAACGATACAAAATTAGTAAGTACGGGGAAATACGGAGGGGCCATACCCGCAAGCATCCGTGCATCATAGACAAAATTCCTGCCATATCCAGAGATGGGTGTAGTGCCAGAAAATGTACCAAACGGACCATAATAATCGGTAATTATGCCTCCCAGCAAGGTAACCTCACCGCGGGGAGAGCCTGAATAGAAATTATCTACTGTAAAAACACCGTCGGGCGCCATTACGATACCGTGTATCTCTAAATCATCTGGCGCACTCGTACCGATGCGCACATCTCCTCCCCAAGAAATTATACCCAGGAGATTAGTATACCCTTCGGCATTTACTGGCGGACCCTCATTATATTCCTGATAGTGGATATGGTTATTGATTATTATATCTTTTTCGCTGGATACTGTCACCTGCGAATCCTTCTGCACTATACCTGAGAAGTTGGTAATATTGTCTTTGGCATATATAATTACTCCCTCACCATCTACGCCCTCAGGTAAACCAGAATATGTATCTGTCCCCTGCGCAGTCTGAATAGTGGTTTGTTTGCTATCGTAATCAAGAGTAATTATCTTGGTGTCGCCTCCCTGAGTGATTGTATATACAGCATTTCCATCGTCATCTACCTGCATCTCAATTGTAGAATTACCTCGGATATATATACCGCCGGTAAGAGAGGTTCCATTATTAGGAACATATATACCATTTGACTCCGGCTCCGTCATATCTCCTAATGCCTGAGTTTTCAAATCCGCCTGGGTAATAGCTGACTCTAAATTTAACTCGTCTACACCCCTGGAAAATCCACTATCAAATATAGGGACATCATATGGAGGATTGCTTTCTGAGTCCTTCAATATAGACCAGCCATTATTATAAAAACGGGCTTTTGTGTAATGCTGGGTTACCTCCTCGGTAAAATGCGCACCAGGATTGTTGGCGAAACTAAAACGCTCATTAGTATGCACAGGCCCGGTAAAATTTGTCCTTTCCGTAAACCACACAGTAGCACCCCAGGGAGCGCGATGGTGAAAAGTAAAAAGGGCATACCGCGCAAAGTTACCCCGTTGCACCGTAATCTCAAACTCCCCAACTCTAACATCAGAATCCTCAATCTTTACCTCGCCGGGGACCAGTCGCAGTAATTTTTGAATCGGTGGGGTTGTCTTGGTGACAGTACCTACAGCTTCAATAATAAACTGATAGGGAAACTTAAATACATTGGCCATAGGCGAATAGGCCTCGATATCATCACCGAATTCATCCTTTGGTTTTCGTATAATAATATTTCCTGTATAACCCCCACTTACCCCTGCCTCAAGCGGTAAAGACGATATACTCAAAGTTACCTCTTCATCGCTGGTTCTCGTAAAACCTGCAAAATCGCACAGAAAATCTAAGCTATCCTTATCTGCGGTATCTTCATCCGTGTATGGTTCAAATACAGCGGAACTCTTTTCTATCTCAACATTAAGTTTTAAATCTGTGCGGATCTGTTTTCTCAATTCGACAACCCCCTGAGAAAGGCCTGCCTCAGCCAAGGCTGTAGCCTGCAGAATAAATCTTTGTCGGTCAGCGAATCCCTTCTCAGTAATAAGTCCTGAAAAATATACTCCCGTAAGCACTAAGAGCATAGCCACTACCACAGTAGCAATGAGAAGAATGACCCCCTTCTGATTCAAGCTATATCTTCTTTTTTTATTCAAGCTTACCCTCTCTTTACGCAAGCTAAGCATGATATAAACCCTCTATACCTAAAACTCTCCTTCCTCGGGTTGTTCTACAGAGATATCAGATGGTATAATTACGCTTGCATTCCTTAAGGTAACCCGAGAATCTAAATCGTAATCTGTCTCTCGGTGCGTCCTGATATCTATCTTAACCTGAGGACAATCATCAGCTACGGTCGAACAATTAAAGGCGCTACAACCAGAACAGCCGCCACCAAAATTGATACTTTCGATATCATTAGCCACAACCACAGAATCAGCAATCCCTTCCTTCTTCAAAAGTTGATGCGGATTATCTGGATTAAGCTTAAATGTTATTTTCCTGAAAGCGGATATCTCACCATATTGGTTAAAGCTGGGTAAATAGAAGTCTATCCTATTGCCTGAAGTAATACTTACTGGATAAGAACTATCGTCTTCTCCAGTCCAGCGAGGACTCGTCTGGC
>JAOZPD010000053.1 GCA_029932935.1 Candidatus Omnitrophota bacterium
TGACCATATATACCGAATATTCCACACATATCTGATTATATCCTTATGGGAACTCCCCTCTCTCTTAAATACATCTTGGCTTCCCGAATTGTATACTCTCCGTAGTGAAAAATAGAAGCAGCAAGTACGGCATCGGCCCTACCCTCTGTTAAGGCCTGATAAAGATGCTCTAAATTACCCGCCCCTCCAGAGGCGATAACTGGAATACCTACAATCTCAGATACATACTTATTTAATCGCAAATCATATCCTTCGCATGTCCCATCCCTGTCCATACTAGTAAGAAGAATCTCTCCCGCCCCCAAACTCTCTACCTTCTTTGCCCAATCCAAAACATCTATTTTAGTCGGCTTTTTACCACTATATATATAAACCTCCCATCTATCGGCTACCTTCCTTGCCCTTTGAGTATCTAAGTCGCTAACTAATTTAGCATCTATAGCTACCACCACACACTGTCTACCAAACTCCTCAGAGGCCTGACGAATCAATTCAGGGTTTTCAACAGCTATTGTATTCAACGATACCTTATCCGCTCCCGATTTAAGTAAAAGTCTTATGTCTTCTATACTCCTAATGCCACCTCCTACAGTTAATGGTATGAATACCTGCTCGGCACATCTCTCTACTACCTCCAGTATTGTTTTACGCTTTTCTATACTAGCAGTTATATCCAAGAAGACTATCTCATCTGCTCCTTCTCGCGAATATACAGAAGCTGACTCGACGGGGTCACCAGCATCTCTCAGATTAAGAAAATTGATTCCCTTTACCACTCTCCCATCCTTAACATCCAGACAAGGTATGATCCTTTTAGTTAACATAACTGCAAGAAATTCTTCAAAAATTTTAAACCTGATTCTGCGCTTTTCTCTGGATGAAACTGAACACCCCATACATTCTCTTTATTTACAACCGCAGCAAATTCTTTACCATATTCAGCCATTGCTATCGTCGTTTCTGTATCATTGGGCTCAACATAATATGTATGAACAAAATAAAAATATGACCCATCTGGGATGCCATTGAATATTTTATTCTTTTGTATTATATTTTTTTTAATCCGTACCTGATTCCATCCCATATGCGGTATCTTCATACCAGAAGTAAATCTAATTACCCTACCCTTTATAATATCCAATCCACAATGAAGACCGTGCTCCTCACTCTCGGTAAACAATAATTGCATACCTAAACATATCCCTAAAAAGGGCTTGCCCTCTGCGATAGATCTAAATAAAAATGGTAAAATGCCCAACCTTTTAAGATTCTCCATCCCTCTAGCAAATGCGCCCACGCCGGGCAGAACAATAGCACTGGCTTTAATTATCCTATCTGCATCGGCGGTAATCTCTACCTCTGCTCCTGCAGCCTCTAAAGCCTTACTTACGCTCCTCAGATTACCTAAACCGTAATTGACAAGTACTACCACGTCTTCTTAATCAACCCTAATATGATATTTATAGACGACTGTCGCAACTGGTCCACAAAAAAACAATAATACTTACTCCCATTCTATGGTACTTGGAGGCTTAGAGGAAATGTCATAAACCACACGATTTATTCCCTCGACTTCATTTATAATACGATTGGATATCGTCTCAAGTAAACTATGTGGTACCTTTGCCCAGTGTGCTGTCATGGCGTCTTGACTGGTAACCAATCTTACTGCTATAACATTCTCATATGTCCTCTTATCTCCCATTACCCCTACTGTTTTTATTGGTAAAAGTACGCAGAAACACTGCCACAACTTTCGATACAATCCTGCTTGCTTTATCTCATTTATTAAAATCCAATCTGCCTGGCGCAGGATGCCCAATCTCTCTTCGGTGACAACTCCAATAATACGAACTGCCAACCCTGGCCCCGGAAAGGGCTGTCTATAAATAATCTCATCGGGTAACCCCAACTCCTTACCTACAAGTCTTACCTCATCCTTAAAAAGATATTTAAGCGGCTCTATCAAAACAAACTTTAAATGAGGCGGTAGGCCTCCGACGTTGTGATGAGTTTTAATGGTTGCTGAAGGACCGCCAAAGGCCGACCTGGATTCGATTATATCTGGATAGAGTGTCCCCTGAGCCAAAAACTTAATTCTACCTAACCTCTCAGCCTCTCTTTCAAAGATATCAATAAATAATCTACCGATAATCTTCCTCTTCCTCTCAGGGGCCCTCACACCTTTTAGCGCCTTAAGAAAAGCATTCTTTGCATCGACTAGCTTTAAATTAATATTGTAATATCCACTAAATCTCTTCCGGACAAGATTAACCTCTCCTTTACGCAACAATCCATTATCGATGAATATAGCTATTAAATTTCTACCAATTGCTTTATGCAACAACATTGTTAAAACAGAGGAGTCCACGCCGCCACTCAACGCACATAAAACTCGCTCTTTACCAATCTTCTCTCTTAATTCTCTGATAGAATCTTCGATAAAAGAACGCATACTCCAAGAGAGTCTACAATGTGCTATATCGATAAGGAAATTCCTCAATATTCTTTTCCCCTTCGGTGTGTGTATTACCTCTGGATGGAATTGGACTCCGTAAAGCCTCTTCTTTACATCTTCCATTGCTGCAATACGAGCATTATTAGTTGAGCCAATAATTCTAAATCCTTGCGGTAACCTTATAATCTTATCACCGTGGCTCATCCAGACTATCTCTCTTTCTCGTAGGCCATTAAATATTCCCTTCCTGGATATTATCTTAAGTGTCGCCTTCCCGTACTCTCTAAGACTGGATTTTGCCACCCTCCCGCCTAAACATCTCGCCATAAGCTGCGCACCATAACAGATACCTAAAACAGGGATACCCATATCAAAAATATCTCTATTACACACAGGGCTTTCTCTCTGCGAAACACTGGCTGGTCCCCCAGAAAGGATAATAGCCTTGGGAGACATATTTAATAATTGTGATGACTTAATATTGTAAGGGACTATCTCAGAATAAACACCACACTCTCTTATTCGACGAGCAATAAGATGCGTGTATTGCGAACCAAAATCTAAAATAGCCACCCAATCCTTGCCATCATTATACTCGAGCCTCATCCTCTGTTTCATATGTAGAATAATAATAAGGGGTATAAGCCTCAAATTCTGCGCCGCAAGTATCAACTAATTTAAAGGTAGGTGTAACTCTCCTCTTTTTACGCAATTTATAGATTGAAGTCTCTTGTATATTAAGGAGCTTGGCTAACTGCCTATCTGAGAAGCCATATTCCTTACCCTTGCGAATAAGTTCAATAGGAATCTTGGATTTAGGCTTCCCTTTAAAAGAACTAATTATCTTCTCTATCTCTATAATCTCTTTTATATTATACAAAAACCACCTATCAATCTTGGTTAATCTATAAATCTTATCTATACTCATTCCTTTCTTCAAAGCATATTTTATATAAAATATTCTTTCGGCATTCGGCGTAGACAGCTTATCTCTTACCTTCTCATCCGATATCTCGCAACTTAAGTCCTCTAACCCAGAGACCCCTATCTCCAGAGAACGCAACCCCTTCTGTAATGCCTCCTTAAATGTCCGACCAATGGCCATTGCCTCCCCTACGGATTTCATGGAGGTCGTAAGTGTAGTATTAGCCTCAGGGAACTTCTCAAAAGTAAAACGAGGGATCTTAACTACACAATAATCAATCGTTGGTTCAAAACAAGCCGGCGTCTCCTTAGTAATATCGTTGGGAATCTCATCCAATGTATAACCTACAGCCAGTTTTGCAGCAATCTTAGCAATAGGAAATCCTGTAGCCTTAGAGGCCAAAGCGGAACTCCTTGACACACGTGGATTCATCTCAATAATCACCATCCTGCCATTGTCTGGATTCACAGCAAATTGGATATTCGAACCCCCTGTCTGTACGCCTATCTCCCTAATACAGGCTATAGCTGCGTTACGCATTCTTTGATATTCTTTATCGGTTAATGTCTGTGCAGGAGCAACAGTAATACTATCACCTGTATGTACTCCCATAGGGTCAAAGTTCTCTATAGAGCAGATAATTACGACATTATCGTTCAAATCTCGCATAACCTCTAATTCAAATTCCTTCCAACCAATAACTGATTCCTCAATCAATATTTCACTAATCATACTTACATCTAAGCCCCTACTGGCAATCTCCTCAAACTCTTCTCTATTATAAGCGACGCCCCCGCCTGTACCCCCTAAAGTAAAACTCGGTCTAACAATCACAGGAAAACCTATCCCTTCTGCTACCCTGAAAGCTTCCTTTAGATTATAGGCCTTACCACTACGTGGTAAATCTAATCCAATTCTCTGCATTGCCTCCTTGAAAAACTGTCTATCCTCAGCCTTCTTGATTGCCTTAATATCTGCTCCTATAACCTCAACGCCATATCTATTCAAGATTCCTCTCTCAGATACAACTACTGTAACGTTAAGAGCAGTCTGTCCGCCCAGTGTCGGTAATATAGCATCCGGTCTTTCTTTCTTAATTATATTTTCTACCGCCTCTGGAGCAATTGGTTCAACATAGGTCCTATCGGCCATAGTGGGATCGGTCATAATAGTAGCGGGGTTACTATTCAGTAGAATTACTTTAAACCCCTCTGCCTTTAACACCTTACAGGCCTGCGTGCCCGAATAATCAAAGTCGCAGGCCTGGGCAATTACAATTGGACCTGACCCAATGATTAAGATTTTATTTATATCTGTCCGCTTAGGCATGGCGTTGTTTTAGCATATCTATGAATTTGCCAAATAGACATTGTGCATCTTGGGGTCCGGGAGAGGCCTCAGGATGGAATTGAACAGAAAACAGAGGAAATCTCCTATGCCTCATTCCCTCTAAAGTATTATCATTAAGGTTAATGTGTGTAATCTCAATCTCCTTTTTATTCAAAGAATCTATATCTACGCAGAATCCATGATTCTGGACGGTAATGGCAACCTTGCCTGTACATAAATCTTTAACGGGATGATTGCCCCCATGATGTCCAAACTTAAGTTTATAAGTTGTTCCACCTAAAGCTAGTCCTATTATCTGATGTCCTAAACATATACCAAAAATTGGCATCTTTCCAATAAACTCTTTGATAGTATTAACTACGTATGGTATGCCCTGGGGATCCCCCGGACCATTAGAAAGCAATATACCATCTGGTCTAAGTTTTCTGATTTGATCAGCCTTAGTTTTTGCTGGAACAACAATCACCTGGCATTCATTATTAACCAGCTCTCTTAAGATATTATATTTAACGCCGCAATCAATAACCACTACTCTATATCTACCTTGCTTACTCCAATGTATGACTCTATCTGAGGTAACCTCTCTAACCAAATCCCTGCCTAACAAACCAGGAGATGATTTAGCCTTATTAACCAAGCTTCTATCATCCAGATCATCAGTTGAGATAACCGCTCTCATCGCCCCCTGTAGCCTGATATGCCTAGTAAGGGCCCTTGTATCTACTCCCTCTATACCTATTATATTATTCTCTCTGAGATATCTACCTAATTCCTTCTGCGAACGCCAATTACTCGCAATGCGACTACATTCCTTAACCACAAAACCCGATACCTGAGGCCTCTCGGACTCAACATCTTCGTAATTTATGCCATAATTTCCGATTAGGGGATAGGTCATAGTGACAATTTGACCTCTATAGGAGGGATCGGTGAGGATTTCTTGATAACCAGCCATGCTGGTATTAAAAACTACTTCGCCCTCTCTTTCGCCGCTCGCACCAAAAGAAAAACCTGTAAAAACTCTGCCATCCTCAAGGGCTAGTTTTGCTCTCATCTTGAATAAGTAGATTATTAATTATACCATAATTTAATATATTTTTCCAACAGATAATGAAATGCGAGAAGTTAACTATGGTCATTTTTATAATCAAATCAACGTGGAATACAGAAGTCGCCATTGTAAATATCACTCCTTATATATCCTGCCTTGAAATCTTCCTTCTTTTGAAAGCTTATTCTCTATCTCATTTAGTACCTTATTTTTTTTAAGAATCCACTGTGGCCCTACCAGAAGGTTCGGTAAACAATCTGCTGTCACTCTCTGAATGACTGTCTTCGGCCAAAGTCGCTCTAAAAAATCTACTACTAAATTAACATATGTATCTAATTCCAATAATGTACATAATCCATTGGTAAACAAACTCTCTAATCTTGTTCCTCGCACCACATGTAAAGGATGTATTTTTACACCATCTAACTTAAGATGCCCTACCTGTGTGGCCGTATCCATAATATCGCCTGCAGTCTCGTTGGGTAGTCCGATAATTACATGAGCACAAATTTTTATGCCCCTCCTTCCTCTGCTTAGTTCTACAGCCTTTAAAAAGTCATCATAAGTATGGCCTCTATTTATAAACTCCAATGTGTTATTATGGGCACTCTGGAGTCCATACTCTATCCATACCTCATAGTCCTGTGTATAACTACTGAGTAAATCTAAAACTCTATTGTCTACACAATCAGGACGCGTACCAATTGCTATGCCAACAACATCTTTAAATTTTCTCACCACATCATATCTCTCTTTTAAAATTTCTAGGGGTGCATAGGTATTGGTGTTTGCCTGGAAATATACTATGAATCTCTCTGCTGCATATCTACTTTTCCCAAAATCTATACCTTCTTCAATCTGGTCCTCTATTGTCCTGGGTAAACCACGACTATAAAAACTAAATGCTTTGGTATTGCAATAAATGCAACTATCTCTGCTGATTCTTCCATCTTTATTAGGACATGAAAAGCCGGCATCCACGCCAATTTTATAAACCCTGCAACCGAACCTCTCCTTTAGATACTCGGAGAATTTATAATATCTTTCTTGATTCATCTCTTATCTTCAACTCTGTTATCCCTTTGATATCTTTTAAGATATACCATTAAGATGCTAATCGCTACGGGGGTTACGCCTGAGATTCTACTTACCTGCCCCAGATTTATTGGCTTGAAATGCATAAGCTTTTGCTTAATCTCTGCAGAAAGACCAGGAATATTATCATAAGATAAATTATTTGGTATTCTTATTTTCTCAAGGTGTCTAAAATTCCTAACCTCGGCAAGCTGTCTTTGTATAAATCCAGAATACTTTATCTCTATCTCTATTATTTTTAGAACCTCGGGAGGGATCTTAAAGGAAAACCTCTCCTTTAGCTCCTCAATACTTACCTCTGGTCGTTTAAGAAACTGGTAGAGAGTCATCCTTTTTTCATTATCAGATATTCTATTCTCTTTAAGAAATTGTATTCCTTTGTTAATTAATTCGCGTTTCATTAAGGTTTCCTCGTATTCCTTTCGAGTAACCAGTCCTATTCTGAAACCAATATCCCTCAAGCGTAAATCTGCATTGTCCTCTCTGAGAATCAAACGATATTCTACGCGAGAGGTAAACATCCTATATGGCTCATCCGTTCCTTTAGTAACTAAATCATCAATTAAAACTCCAATATAACTCGTTGATCTGTCTAAGGTAAGTGGTGATTCATCTTTTACTTTTAAGGCCGCATTTATTCCGGCCAATAATCCCTGTGCTGCAGCCTCCTCATAACCAGTAGACCCATTTATTTGTCCGGCCAAATATAAATTCTCTATAAGCTTTGTCTCTAGTGTAGGCAGAAGTTGAGTAGGCTCAACGACATCGTGTTCTATACCGTAGCCGTAACGATTAATTTTAACATTCTCTAATCCCAGGATAGAATGTATAAAATCTGCCTGTACATCCTCTGGCAGGCTAGTGGAGAGACCATTAGGATAAAATTCATCCGTATCTAAACCTTCTGGTTCAAGAAATATCTGGTGCCTGTTATGATGGGGAAATTTAACCACCTTATCCTCAAGAGAAGGGCAATACCGAACACCTGTACCGGTGATCCTCCCACTATATAAAGGAGAACGATCTAGATTCATGCGTATGATATTATGTGTCCTATTGTTAGTATAAGTAATATAACAAGGAACCTGCCTGATATTTAATACCTTTGTCGAGAAAGAGAATGGATGAATGACCTTATCTCCATTCTGTACATTGATTTTTGAGAAATCTATTGTATTACCGTCAAGCCTTGCACAAGTTCCTGTTTTGAAACGAAGTGTACGGAAACCCAACTCTCTAAGCGATGCAGAAAGCCTACTTGTAACTCCCTTCTCTTCAATTCTTCCTCCAGAAAAACTTCTCATACCGATATGTATTAATCCGTTAAGAAAGGTCCCTGGTGTTAAAATAACCGTTTTTGCTAAAAGCCTCCTGTTGCTACTTATCTCTATTCCCCTAATTGATCTATGCTTCACTATCAATCCTGCTGCCTCCGCTTCTTCTACCCGGAGATTCTTCTGATTTATAATTCTCTGCTGCATATATAGGGTGTATCTCCTTCTATCTATCTGGGCACGCGATGACCAAACTGCAGCCCCTTTTGAGGCATTTAGAATTCTAAACTGTATAGCACAAGCATCCGCTGCCCTCGCCATCTCTCCGCCCAAGGCATCGATCTCTTTGACTAATTGCCCCTTGCCCACCCCTCCTATCGCGGGGTTACAAGACATATAGCCAATTCTACTCTTATGCAAGGTTACTAAGAGTGTCCGACAGCCTAAGCGAGCACTGGCTAAAGCAGCTTCACATCCAGCGTGCCCTGCACCAACTACTATAACATCATAGGTTTTAACTATATTCATAATATAAACATTATATCAAAAAAGCATCTTGTTTATTCAAGATGCTTTTTTGATATAATAAAAACCTTTTTATCTATACAAAAAGAGAACAATATTTATAAAATCCTGTGTTGTTCACTCTACTATTGGAACCAAAGACCAGTAACTAAATATTCATTGCCTCTCTTGGAGAGCATAAGCTTAATCAAGATATTATCCTCACTCCTATTAAACCTTGCCTTCCAAAGAACAACGGTC
>JAOZPD010000054.1 GCA_029932935.1 Candidatus Omnitrophota bacterium
AAAGCTTTCTTAATAATCTTAAACCCCTGGTAACGATGTCCTGGCTCATTTACAAGATTTTTCAAAATTTGGCTTGACAGAGTAATCTTTTGTTTTTATACTACATCTGAATAGGAAAAGGGGGTGTGAGTTGATTACTGAGATTGGTATTGTTGCTGGTGAAATCTGGCATTTCCTAGAACATCACAGTCAAGTTAGATTATCTTCGCTGCTGGAAGGTATAGATAAACCCCGAGATATCATCCTGATGAGCTTGGGCTGGCTTGCTCGCGAGGGACATGTAGTTTTAGATAAATCCGGAGATGACTACACTCTTTCTTTGAGAAAGGATAGCGGCAGTTGAGATGAATTCCAGGGGAGTGGCGTTAATAACAGTGTTGGCTTTTATTCTGGCAGTTGTCGTCCTGGCGAATATAGCATTGGCGTTGATTGTCAGCCAGGCTCGTTTTACTCTTCATAAGGTTAGTCGCATAAATGCCTTTTATGCTGCCCAGGCGGGAATTAATTATGCTATTGAGAGATTAAGGACGGGCGATTGGACTGCTCCTACAACAAAAACACTAAGTTGGGATCCGCCTTGTGATGTAGAAGACGATGATTTAAAATACAAGGTAGATATTGATATAGGCAATCCTGGTTCAGGGATTAATGGCACTACACCTGTCTCCGCTACAGCCACATATACATTCTCAAGCGGATAAACAACCTATCTTAATATTATCTGTGTTATTTCCTCCGGACGGCCTTTTGATAACCGCAGATTAATTCCCCTCTCTAAAAATTAATAATATATTATTGTTTAGGTAATATTAAGTAACTATAAGTAAAAATAAGTAACTTTGGTATAAGCGCAATCTCCGACGGAAATTTCTTATTTTCGAGACCACAAGATAAATATATAAAAAAACACTTGACAAATTAAAAAAATATGATTTACTTTAAAATACAATAATATAAGTAAATATAAGTAAAAATAGGTAAACAAAAATGGCCAGATACAATAAGCTTATGGATATTGATGAGTTAGCCGATTATTTAAGGCTTAAACGCCAGACTATTTATAATTGGCTCCACCAGAATAAAATATCTGGAATTAAGATAGGTGGTGTTTGGCGTTTTAATAAGCGCGATATAGACAGTTGGTTAAGAAGCAAGCGGCGAATGGTACACTGATTGCTTCATTTATGTCTGCCATAAAGGAGAGATAAGTGGTTGAGGTTGGTATATATTTCGGACCAGAATTTATAAGTATTACCCAATTCAAAGGGAAGAAAGTCCTGAAGAATATAATTCTGTCCCGGAAGGAGATTATTGGTTCGGTGGTTGAACAGAAGCATCCAGAAGAGGTAAAGTTAGCCACTGCCTTGAAGGGGGAATTTATAAAAAACGGCATCTCGCCCATAGAGGTTAATGTTTCTCTTGCCGGGGAGGATTTAATTGTTCGTACTTTTGATTTGCCTATCTTCTTGTCTAAGAAGGAGTTAGAATACACAGCAATCGCTTTTGAGGCAAAGAAATACATACCCTTTAAGATCGAAGAATTGGTATTTGATTTTAAGCTTAAGCATGATCGGAAAGATAAAAAGATTCTGGTGTTATTTGTAGGTATTAAGAAAGAGATTTTAGATAAGTACCTTGCAATTTTTAAAGAGCTGCAGATAACAGTGAAGTCGATTGAGTATGCCGGATTTGGTAATCTGCGGCTTTTAAGATCGAGCGGTCTTAAAGATAAGGGTATTATCGGATTTATAAATGTAGACCTGGAAGAGGAGACAAATTTTATTGTTTGTCAGGATGGTTTCCCGCTTTTTAGTCGCGATATCCTCTTGGGTCAAATAACAACGCCTGTTAAAGGAAAGATATCGTTAATGGATAAGTTAAAGAGTGAAATCAGGGTATCTTTAGATTACTTTCAACGCAAATTTCCCACAAAGCCAATTGATACCGCGGTTCTTTTATGTTCATCTAAAACTCGCCCAGAGATACTTGAATTAATAAAAAGCTTAGATTTACTAACGGTTCCCCTGGATGTCTCCAGGGTATTTGCAGGAGATGAGCTCGAGGTTACTACCGCACCGGCGAAGTCTTATGCTACGGCTATAGGGGGTATCCAGAAGCTTCGTTACCCCATTAATCTTTTAACACCCGCGGTTAAGGCAGAGGAAGAATCTACCGGGGGATTGCCAATAGAGATAACCGAAATAAAAATTAATCCAAAGGCGGTTTTGTTATCTATCTTGATTATCTCTTTGAGCTTAGGTTGGGGTTGGTTTAGGAGGATACCTTTACAGATTGAATTAAAGTCAATTAGAGCAGCTCAACCCAAGATAGCAGGCGTTACCGGTAATGAAACTTTGTCTACCATTACCGGTGTAGAGCAACAATTATCTCATAAGATTAATGTCCTGGACAAGGTAGTTAAAAATAGATTTTATCTAAGCGAGGCCCTGGAGATTATACCACGTTATTTACCCAAAGGGGCATGGTTGACCTCTTTCTCTTTTAATACCGTTCATGATGGATGGGAATTTAAATTTGAAGGCTCTGTTTATCTAAACGACCCAGATAGAGAATTCGCCGCAGTAAATGATATTGTTTTAGGATTAAAAAATGAGCCGAAATTTGGCAAGTATTTTAAAGATATAAATGTTGTCTCGATGGAAAGGACTCAACTGGCAGAATTAGAGGTTACTAAATTTGCAATTCTATGTCATTAATAGATACCCTTAAGACAAAGAAGGTTACCTTAAATCAAATTATCAGTTTGGTGCTATTGGCTGTCTCTGGACTGGTGGCTATTAACATTTTCCAGAAGCAGAATAAAGGCATTGCCCAGATGGTACGCCTCCAGGATGAAGAAAGAAATAAGAACGATGTACTTCGTCGCATTGATGAGCTGAAGAAAAAGATGGCGTTCTATAGAGAGATGTTACAGCCCAAGGGCCGACGGGAGATTATAAATACAATTACGAATTTAGCCAAAAATACATTAGTTGATATAGTATCCCTAAGACCTGGAGAATCGCAAGGGCCGGGACGAGGAGCGAAGAGGCAGATATATTATAAGACCTTTTTCCACTTGATTATCAATGTAAAAAGTTATAGACAGTTGAACAGATTTATTAATATATTAGAAAACAGCCCTATGGTATTTGTGATAGAGTCTTTGCGTATAACTAAGCTGGTAGTTGCTGACCTGGTTTCGCGACCGGATAAATTAGTGGTAGAGGTTGTTATTAGTAAATTATCTATTTAGCGATATGGTTATGCAAAAACAGGATAATAAGGTATCCAAAGTTTTTATATTTACTGTCCTGAGAGTCGGTTTCGTTTTGCTATGCGTCCTTTTTCTTGTTTATTCATCAGAGGTTTTCTCGCAGATTGTCAGTGAAGAGACATTGGATTTTCTTGAGAAGCAGCGTTCTCCAGAATTGGCAGATGCAGAGAAGGTAGCAGAGGATACAGGTACCACGGCGACCTCGGACATTACATTCAGAGATCCCTTTGACCCCCAAATTTTTAAATCTAAGAAAGAAGAAAAGATTGAAGTCGAGCAGGTAATAGAAATCAAAAAACAGAATATAGCCAAGACGTTTTCGCTTTCAGTACAGGGGATAATCTGGAATACAGATACCCCCGTAGTTATAATTAACAATCAAGTGTTAAGAAAGGGCGAGGCACTTTTAGTAAAAAAGGATAATGCCGTAGAAAAGATTACTATTTTAGATATCGATAAGGAAGGCGTGACTGTAGGTTACTGGGGCCAGGAGGAGAAGATATATTCTCCTGGTGTTGCAGCATTAAGAAGAATATCTGGAACTAGAAAATAGGAGGTATAAAATGAAGTATAGGTTTCGACCATCCCGAAGAATATTTACTTGTGGAGGTAGTTCCCGTAAGGATGATAGAGGGATTTCTGTTTTCTTATACTGGAGAAGGGGCGCAGGATTTTGTTTTGCAAGGTATCTGTTTCTGCTCTTGGGATTCTGTATTATTTCTTCTTTTTCTTTAGCATATGCTCAGAAGACACCTGACTTCTATGAATATATAGATTCTACCCTGGAGATCTCTATGGATTTTAAGGATGCCAGCCTTAAGGATATTCTGAAGGCATTCTCTATACAATCAGGTATTAATTTTATTGTCTCTGAGAAGATACAGGACCGCAAGGTTACCGTATATCTTGATAAGGTCTCTGTAAAAGAGGCAATGGATAAGTTATTTAAGGCTAATGACCTGATTTATGAGTTTTATGAAGAGCCAAAGATAGTTCTTGTAAAACCAAAGCCAAAAGCGGTGACTATAACCAAGGTTTTTCCTCTTAACTACGCTCGTGTTTCAAGTTCGTCTTTACAGGAGGAGATGAATAAGGTTATGGGTTCTACAACCAAAAGTACGACTACAGCCTCGGCAGGAATTAGTTCTGTAATAACAAAATTACTTTCTAAAGAGGGCAAGTTGATTGAGGACCCGCGGACAAACAGTCTTATTATCTCTGATATACCTGAGAGGTTCCCTATAATTGAAAAAACAATAAAGGATTTAGATGTGCCGGTGCCTCAGGTTATGCTTGAGGTTGAGATGTTGGATGTGAGTAAAAATCTTGTAGATAAACTCGGATTCAACTTTAGTGATTCTAGCTTTGGAGAAAGTCCTTTGACCTTTATACTTCCCGGGGAGTTTGCGCATAGTGGAACAAGGTTCTTCCTGGGGAATTTGGACAAGAGAGGGCTTAAGATTGACGGTACGAATGCGCAGGGTTCGGTGATCCTCGGTAATACTTATGCTGGATTGTTAAATTTTTTACGCACCCAGACTGATGTGAATTATCTGGCGCGTCCGCGTATCCTTACCCTGAATAATGAGACAGCAGAGATTAAGATTGAATCGAATGAGTTAATCGGGTTGGAGCCGGAGCTCGGCGGTGATACAGGTACTACCGTTACGGGTTATGAGACCGAAAGGGAAAAGACGGGTATAAGCTTGCGTGTTACCCCTCAGGTTAACATTCATACCGGGGAGATAACTATGTTTATTTGTCCGCGTGTGGCAGAGGCAACATTAAGCGCCGTGCAGCCCACTACTCCGTTACAGGGACAGACCCCTTATCAGGATATTGAAGAGAGGGGTACCAAATCCTTGGTTAAGGTGAGGGATGGAGATACTGTGATCCTTGGGGGGCTTATCCATAAAGAGAAGCATCAGGTATTAAGAAAGGTGCCGCTTTTAGGCGATATTCCTATTTTAGGATTATTGTTCAGGCATAAAGATATGGATAAAAACTATGAGCGCGAGTTACTTGTGTTTATAACACCTCATATTGTAAACGATGGGTCCAAGCAGACATCCAAAGATATGGTTTTATCCTCTACTGGCCAGGGCACGCCTTCTGATGAGGCGCGCCTGTTAAGGATTGATGCGGCATTGGATAGCTTTAATGCCCTTAATGCAACAACGCAGACTCAGCAATGATTCTTATATTTATATAATAATAAATTTATAATCCAAACCAGATACCGATAGACATATTCTATGCATAAAGACGAATATTTAAAGATAGGTGAGAGCCTCCTGAAAGAAGGGATAATCAGTCAGGAGCAATTAGAAAAGGCCATTTCCGTCCAGAAGCAGGAGGGTGGTCGCTTAGGCCAAATACTACTTAAGATGGGGATAATCACCGAAGAGCAGTTAGTAAGCACTATCGGGAGACAATTAGGAATTCCTTATTTCTCTCTGGGGACTGGCATGCTTAAGCCGGCTATGGATCAAAATCTAGAAGAGTTAATTCCTGTTGACGTGGCAAGGAAAAATCTAGTTCTACCTTTGTCGCGAACGCTAAATTCACTTACCGTAGCAATGACCGACCCCCTGGATCTTATATTAATGGATAATCTTAAAAAATTAACTGGTTGCCAGATAAATCCAGTTATCTGCACTAATTCTGATATTGCCAAGGCGATAGAGGAATTTTACGGAAAATCCAGTTTGTTTAGAGAAGCGGTTGAGGCCTCTTACGATATTAGCGTTCCTACAGCTGGTGGCGAGGCTATGGAGGCAAGGGTTCGCGAGGAGGAGCTTAGCCTGGATAAGCTTATTGCTCGCGCAGAAGAAGCCCCTGTAATAAAATTAGTCGACCTAATAATACGCCAGGCAATTGACGAGCGGGCCTCCGATATCCACTTGGAGCCATTCAAAGACAGGATATCTCTACGATATCGCATTGATGGAAAATTATACGAGATTCCTCCCCCTGCAAGACACCTTCATCTTCCTATAATCTCACGAATAAAGATATTGTGTAAATTAGATATTGCCGAAAAGCGCTTACCTCAAGATGGTGCCTTCACTGTTAAATTAGAGGATAGGGTTATAGACCTGAGGGTCTCTACTATCCCTACTATATATGGAGAGAAGTTGGTTATAAGGATTCTTGATAAGACAGCAATGTTTTTTGAGCTTCCTCAATTAGGATTTGAGCCATATCAATTGGAAGAGATACGTAAGTGTTTGAATATGCCTTATGGGTTGATTCTTTTGACTGGGCCAACGGGATGCGGCAAGACCACTACCCTCTATTCTATACTAAATGAGATTAAAGGCCCCTCCAAGAATATTACTACTATTGAGGACCCTGTAGAATATCATATCGAGGGGATAAATCAGGTGCAAGTGAAGCCGGATATCGGCCTTACCTTTGCGGCTGCCCTGAGGAGTTTTCTGCGTCAGGATCCGGATATAATGTTCGTAGGTGAGATACGCGATTTAGAGACTGCTGAGATTTGTATTCGTTCTGCCTTAACCGGGCATCTGATCTTTAGTACATTACATACCAACGATGCCCCCTCGGCAATCAATAGGTTGTTGGATATCGGAGTGGAGTCTTATTTGGTAACCCCCTCTTTAATCTTGGTAGTAGCTCAGAGATTGGTACGTAAATTATGCCCCGATTGCAAAGAGGCATATGAACCTGATGAGAAGAAATTAGGGATAAAACTAAATACCGATTTAATCTATCGGGCACGCGGATGCTCTAAATGTAATCAGATTGGTTATCGGGGGAGAACATGTATTGCCGAGGTTATGGTAATAAACGATGATATACGCCAGCTTATTACGGAACACGCCCCTTATGAGAAACTTAAACAGGTAACATATGCCCGCGGTATGCAAACACTTTATATGTCGGGAATGAAAAAGGTAGAGGCAGGAATCACTTCTGTAGAGGAGGTATTATCGGTAGCTGCTGTGGTATTTTAGGATTAAATCAAAAGAGCAACAATGCCTTAGAAAGTCCATCCCCGGGGATTTTATAAAAACATAAATTTATAAACCCATTATAAAAGGGGTGGATATTTTTTTACTTGATTCTTTTAAGATTTTAATATATAGTAGAAAAGACTTAAGGGTTTATCTTTTCTTTATTGACTGGAGAGTTAGAGAGAGATTTAATAGTCTTTAATCGATAATTATGCCCAGATATTATTACGTAGCCCGAGATAGGTCAGGTAAGAAGATTACCGGAGTAGAGGATAGCGTCAGTAAGGATGATTTGGTCACCTGGTTACAGGCTAAGGGATTGGTAGTAACCGATATCCAGCTTGACTCTGAGAGAGAAGTCAGGGATTTTAAGACAAAATCTTATTACAAGTCGAGATTTAAGTTCGGTCATTTTGGCATAACGGCAAGGGATTTAAGTCTGTTCTGTCGTCAGTTAGCCACGCTCCTGGGGGCAGGGGTTACCATATTAGAGGCCCTGGGTATAATCTCAAAGCAGGTTGTAAGCAGGCGATTATATAAAGTAATTACCGATCTTAGAAAGAATATGGAGGCTGGTCTGAGTCTCCATGAGGCGATGGCTAAGAATCGTTCCGTATTCTCTGATTTGTGGGTTAATCTTGTAGAGAGCGGTGAGGCCTCCGGCAACCTTTCTGTCGTCTTGTCGCGGTTAGCCAATTATTTAGAGAGGGATGTGCAGTTTCGTAATAAGATTGTTTCTGCCCTGATTTATCCGGCAATACTCATGGTTATCGGGGTGGGAGCGCTTATTTTTCTTACCGTAAAAATAATCCCTACCTTCGCTAATCTGTTTGCCGGTTTTAACATACAACTGCCTTTACTTACACGTTTATTGATTATTGCCAGCAGTATTATTCGTCATTATATGCTTTTTTTCTTTGCTGTCGTTGCTGTGGCAGTTTTTCTTATTAAGAAATACATAAAACTTCCAGAGGGGAGAAGAAGATACGAGAATTTTCTATTTAATCTGCCTGTCTTCGGAGAATTCTTCCGCACATTAGTAGTAGAGAGGTTTTCCTCAGAGATGTCTACTCTTATTGAGAGTGGCGTACCCATTTTATATGCCCTAGAGATAAGTGAGCGTAGCGTTGATAATCTGGTGATGGCTGAGGTTATACGCGGCGTGAAGGAGCAGGTCAGGCAGGGGCGTTCGTTGAGTATACCGATGGAGAAGAGCGGTCTTTTTGAACCTATGGTAATCCAGATGGTTAGTATTGGAGAAGAGGTGGGTGATTTATCCGGGATGTTTAAAAAGATAAACTCTTTTTATCAGGAATATATCGAGACATTCCTGAACCGTTTTACCTCTATGTTTGAACCGTTTATGTTAGTATTTATGGGTGTGGTTATTGGCATGATGGTGATAGGTATGTTTTTGCCAATCTTCCAAATCAGCAGAATTGGCATGAGGTGATAAAATCGGAAATAGGTGCATGTCCAATAGATCGTTACCAGGTCCAAACCAAATCTGAGGAGCAATCTC
>JAOZPD010000055.1 GCA_029932935.1 Candidatus Omnitrophota bacterium
CCTAATATTAATTATTAACCAAACTGGCAAAATATGCCGCCCCGAAACCGTTGTCAATATTTACCACCGCCACGCCGGGAGAACAACTATTAAGCATGGTTAACAAAGCAGATAATCCCGAGAAATTAGCCCCATAACCAATGCTGGTGGGAACAGCTATCACCGGCCCGGCCACCAAACTACTTACGATGCTAGCCAGAGCGCCCTCCATACCCGCTATCACTATAACTACCCGACATCTCCTTAATAAATCCTTCCTCTCTATAACCCTGTGGATACCTGCTACCCCCACATCGTATAGACGAATTACAGGATTCCCCAATATCTCTAATGTAGTTACTGCCTCTTCAGCTATGGGAATATCCGCCGTTCCCGCACACACCACAGCAACCTTACCTTCTTTTTTAGGTAATCTTGGTTTTATATACGCTAATCTTCCCTCGGGGTTATATTTTAAACGGGGATAAAATCTTTTTAGATAAAGATAGGTTTTCTTATCTAAGCGAGTAAGCAACAGAGGCTGGCCCTGCTTTATCAAGACCCTGGCTATTTCTTTAATCCGCTCTTTCGTTTTACCAGGGCAATAGATAACCTCCGGAAACCCCCGACGTCTAAATCTATCTATATCAATCCTGGCAAAATTTTCTACGAGTATAGTCTTTTTTCTTTTATACATTTCAAGGTTTAAATATAATTAGGAGCATCAATATAATAAGTAAAACTGACAAAATATAGAAATCATTAAAATAAAAGAAATCTGTTATCCGCTCTACAAGACCAACCTTAATCTTTCTGTGTTGTAAACCAGGTATCATCCTCTTGGCTTCCTGAATATGTTCTGGCTTAAATCTTAGATATGCCCCTCCTATTTTATAAGCGGGGATCTTCCCCTCCTCGGCTAAATCAATAACCTCTTGCTCGGTAATATCTAACTCTACTGCAACCTCCCTTATAGTCAATAACTTATCCTGTTTCATATCATCATACAACTGCGAACATTATTAATCTGTATCTTATTTAATCTTGCCCGAGGAAATCCAGGCATCAACACTCTTGCGATCAAACCGCCAAGTATCCCTTTCTTTGGTTCCTGGCAACTTTCCGGAATTCACCCATTCCATAATTGAATTCAGATCTACCTCTAAATAACGCGCTAACTCTTCGGCGGTCAAAGAGTCATGCAACATAGAACACTTACCGTCAAAAACAGCTCCTTCATTAATACATAATCTCGCTGGGAATATCTCTCCTTCAATAACGGCTGTGGATAACAGAACAAGCCGTTCTCTGGCAATAATCTTTCCCTTTGCTCTCCCCCCGATAATGAGCTGATCGCCTGTTATATCGGCATTAACCACCGCTGTAGAACCAATAGTTAATGTTCCCTTTACCTCTAAGGTACCCTCAAATTTACCATTGATGCGCAGATTTACCGGATCTTTAAAGCTAAGACTACCCTGCATGGAGGCATCTACATCGAGCAACTTCTCTTCTAACTTTTTTCGCAAAGGCATTTTTCACCTCCTTAGATAATTGAGGAATAATCTTATTTAATCTTTGTTGCCTCCAGATATCTCAATAAGCAGAGTACAAATACCGCCAGAATAACAGTAATTAAGCTCGCCAGATAGAAACCGCATCCTATGCCCAAGCCAATCCCTGCCACAAGCCAAAGACTCGCAGCAGTAGTTAATCCCCTGACCGCCTCCCCGGAACGTATTATTGCTCCGGCACCCAAAAATCCGATTCCCGTAATCACCCCTGCAGCAATACGCACAGGATCCAAAGGAACGATATTTTTATATATATCAAAAACATACAATGATGTCAACATTATAAGACAGGAACCTAGGCATACCAAGATATGCGTACGTAAACCCGCACTATGCCCACGCACCTCACGTTCGAAGCCAATCAGGCCACCTAAAATAACCGCCAGCATTAAACGCCCTATAACAGCAAAAGGAGATACCATCATTCACCTCCGTAAAATGCTACCCGCGATACCTAATTTACTAAAATATCTCCATTTTTATCTATGTTATTTCAGACTGTATTCTACATAATAAAGATACATGCTCAATGACATAGCTGCGCTAAACAGAAATCCCCTTTAGTTTTTGCGCAAACAATATCCTAAACCAGCAACCATAGCCGCATTATCGGTACAAAATTCCCTGGGTGAAAAATATATATCCAGTCCGCTATCTCTTGCCTGAGAGACAAACCTTTCTCTCAATCGATTATTGACCGAAACACCCCCGCCTATAACCAATCGTTTTGTGTTCTTAAATCTGCAGGCCAATATAGATTTTCTAATTAATGTATCAATAACTACCTCCTGAAACGATGCGGCTACATCTGCAAGATGCCTCTTGTCTTTACGCATAATGGAATCCTTAACCTTAAGATTATTTTTTACATAATATAAAACTGCTGTCTTAATGCCGCTAAAGCTGAAATCCAAAGGAGCCCGTGTATTACTACATCTGAATATTATTCTTCTGCGGTCTCCCTGCGTGGCTAACTTTTCAATAATCGGTCCACCTGGATAACCCAGATTCAGGATAATGGCCACCTTATCAAATGCCTCTCCGCAGGCATCATCTTGCGTGCAGCCGATAGATTCAATTCTGGAGAAACTTCTCACATAAAATAGATTTGTGTGTCCGCCCGAAACCACCAATCCCACAAAAGGGAAACAGGGTCTTCTCTCGCTAAGAAAACTGGCATAAAGATGAGCGTGAAGATGATTTATCTTGATTAACGGTATATTCAAAGAAAAACTTAATGCTGAGGCAAAACAATTACCTACAAGCAGAGAGCCCGGCAATCCAGGATAAGCCGTAACGGCTATCAGCCCTATATCCTCCAGCTTAGTCCCTGCCTGCTTTACAGCATCCTCTGTGACAATATTTATTGTCTCAATATGCAAGCGAGAGGCAATCTCTGGTATTATCCCTTTATAGCGCCTATGAAATTTTAAACTGGAAGAGACAACATTAGAGTAAACACGCCTGCCATTGCCCACCACAGATACTGCAGTCTCATCACAGGAGGTCTCAATTCCCAATACAAGCATACCTATCGATATTATCTGATGTTCTGTAAAACAAAAAGATTATATATTTATGTTTTCCTGCTATCTTCTAAGCTTATCTGGCGATAAATTCTTATCGCCTTCAGCACATCCATTGCGCGCATCAATTGATTATCTGCCCTGTATTCATCAGGAATCAGCCCCTCAGACTCATCCCCGCCTTCTTCTCTTTTCTCCTCCAGCTCCTCAAATATATCTCTTACCGTCTCCTCCTCTTCGGAAGAAAACTGAATCTTACCCTCTCGGACTATAATATCCGGGATAACACCCCTACCATGTATTGTCTGCCCTTTAGGGCTTAAATATTTACTAGTGGTCAGGCGTATAGCCGAGCCATCACCTAAGGGTACCACTGTCTGCACAGAACCCTTACCAAAAGTTGTAGTTCCTACGATAATGGCCCTCTGATGGTCCTGAAGAGCTGCGGCAACTATCTCGCTTCCGGAGGCAGAACCGCCGTTGACTAAAACCACTAATGGTAAATCCAATTCCGCCCTCTTATTCATAGACACAAACTGCATATTCTGCTCTTTCTTTCGACCGCGCGTAGAAACAATAAGTGTGCCCTTCCTTAAAAAATTACCGGCCACCTTAACCGCCACATCAAGTAGGCCTCCTGGATTATTACGTAAATCCAGGATTAACGCTTCCATACCCTGCTTCTTTAATCTGGCTAATGTGGACCTAAAATCCCTGGGTGTATTCTGCCGGAATTCAACAAGTCTAATATAACCAATACCGTCCTCTAATATCCTGGCGTCCTTAATATCTTTTATCTTGATAATCTCACGCACAATCTTAAAATCCAGCAGCTTATCCTCCCCCTCCCGTAAGACAGTCAGGTTAACCTCAGTATTAGGCTTTCCACGCATCTTCTTGACTGCCTCCATCAGGGTTATATCCCGCGTAAGTTCTCCGTTAATCTTAACAATGTGGTCGCCTGCTTTCAATCCAGCGCGCCAGGCCGGGGTATCTTCAATAGGAGTAACTACGGTTAATAAACCGTCCTTTATTGTTATCTCGATACCCAGGCCGCCAAACTCACCTGCCGTATCTACCTTCAATTCATTATAAATATCGGGCTCCATAAATTGGCTATGAGGATCCAGGGAAGAAAGCATTCCCTTTAAGGCGCCGTAGATGAGCTTTTTAGGATCGGTTACCTCTACATAATCGCTCTGAATAATCGCTAACCCATCGGAAAATAGGTCTATATTGCGATATAGCTCATTTCTATCTTCTCGTTTATTCTGCGAGAAAACAACGGAGCTAATAGCACATGTGATTAACAGAATAGATATTAATAAAATTATAAATCTTTTGCGCATGCCCTATCCCCCCTGAAATCACTTGTTCAATCTACTTCTTAAAATCTCCAGTACTGCCTTCGGGTTTGCCTTGCTTTTTGATTTACGCATAACCTGTCCTACCAGGAACATAATTGCATTCTCCCTTCCGCCCAGGTAATCCCTGACGGACTTCTCGTTTTCCTTAATTACTATATCTATAATCTCTTTGAGGGCATCCGGGTCGGAGATTTGAGAGATATTCTTCTTTTGTATAATCTCACCGGCTGTCTGCCCTGTGTCAATCATATCCCTGAGGACCCCCTTGGCTACAACATTAGACACCTTGCCTTCCTGTGCTAATCTTATCAAATCTACGAAATTCTCAGGACTAAGATTTAGTTCCCCCAGGGCCAGATTACGACTGTTAAGCTCTGCCAGTAAAGAGCCGCACATCCAATTGGCAAGGACTTTTGCTTGAGGGTATAATTTAACACAATATTCAAAGAAATCTGCTATCTCTCTATCTGAGGTAAGAAGGTGCGCATAATATTCGGAAAGCTGATAATCCTGTATAAAACGTAATTCTTTAGCCTGAGGCAATTCGGGTAATGACTTCTTTATCTCTCTTTGCATCTCGGCATCAATTATAAATGGCGGAAGGTCGGGTTCGGGGAAATAGCGGTAATCCTGCGCCTCTTCCTTTGTGCGCATCGAATAGGTCATATGCTTCTGGGCATCCCATAGTCGGGTCTCCTGAATTACTCTCTGCTTATTCTCCAGCAGTTTTACCTGTCGTCTTATTTCAAAATCTAAAGCCTCCCGTACCCCACGGAATGAATTCATATTCTTCAACTCCGTCTTCGTCCCCAACTCTGAATCGCCCTGCCTCTTCACAGAAATATTGGCATCGCATCTGAGTATGCCCTTTTCCATATCGCAACTGGAGACTCCTAAATAGCGAATTATCTGCTTCAAGCTGATTAAATAATCATAGGCCTCCTGAGGGGAATTTATATCCGGGCAGCTTACAATCTCCAGAAGCGGGATGCCCGTCCGATTAAAATCCACAAGACTGGAATCTGAAACATGAATCAATTTACCCGCATCCTCTTCCAAATGCACCCTCCTGATACCTATCCGTTTTATGTTGCCGTTCTGTCTTATATTCAAAAAGCCATCCTCACCTAAGGGAAGGTCATATTGGGAAATCTGATAATTCTTAGGTAAATCTGGATAGAAATAATTCTTACGATCAAATTTAGTATATTCTGCAATGCGACAATTTAAGGCCATGGCGACCTTTACTGCGTAAGCAAATGCCTTCTTATTTAACACGGGTAGACAGCCGGGTAACCCCAAACAGACAGGACAAACCTGAGAATTCGGTTGACTTCCAAATTCCGTAGAACACCCACAAAATATTTTCGTGGATGTATTCAATTGTACATGAACCTCAAGACCGATTACAGGCTGGTATTCCATTTATCTCTGGTTTTCTAAGATGCCACTCTGTATTCTGCTCGTAGGTATAAGCCACGCGAAAAAGCATCTCTTCATTAAATCCTCTGGCTAAAATCTGCAAACCAACGGGTAGACCTTTATCGGTGAAGCCGCAGGGTAAAGAAATAGCTGGTATACCAGCTAAATTTGCACTGATCGTAAAGATATCCGAAAGATACATCTGCAGAGGATTTTGTATCTTTTCGCCAATCTTAAAAGCTACCGATGGAGACGTAGGGGTTACTATACAATCAACGGTATTGAAGGCTCGCTCAAAATCCTCTCTAATCATAGTCCTGACCTTCTGAGCACGTAGATAATATGCCTCATAATAACCATAAGATAAAGCAAAGGTCCCCAGAATCACCCTTCGCTTAACCTCATCACCGAATCCTTCTCCGCGTGTCGTTTTATACATCTGGATTATCTTATTATCAATGCCGGGATTCTGATCAGTACTCCTTATGCCATACTGCACTCCATCAAACCTAGCCAGATTGGAACTGGCTTCAGCTGTAGCAATAATATAATATACTGGAACCGCATATTCAGTGTGCGGGAGGCTGATATCATATACTTGAGCCCCTAATTGCCTTAACTTCTCTATTGCCTGCAAGGTAATCTCTCTCACCTGTTCATCTATACCCTCAATAAAATATTCCTGTGGGACGCCTATCTTTATATGCTTTATATCATTAATTAGCGCCTGAGTATAATCGGGAACAGGCATATCTACAGAGGTAGAATCAAGTGGATCATAGCCTGCTATTATCTTCAAAAGCAAAGCTGCATCCTGTACATCCTTTGTAATAGGACCAATCTGATCAAGACTAGAGGCAAAAGCGATAAGGCCGAATCGAGAAACCCTTCCATAGGTCGGCTTTAGACCAACAACCCCGCAGAATGAAGCTGGCTGCCTTATTGACCCTCCGGTATCAGAACCCAAAGCCACCACTGCCTCATCTGCAGCTATCGCAGCAGCACAACCTCCCGAAGAACCGCCTACAACCCTCTCTAAATCCCAGGGATTACGTGTTGGGCCAAAGCATGAATTCTCAGTAGAGGAACCGAAGGCAAATTCATCCATATTATTCTTTATCTGCATAACATAAGCTCCAGCATCAATCAATTTCTTAACCACAGTAGCATGATATGGAGGCCTGAAGCCCTGTAATATCCTCGAACAACATTCGGTATTATATCCCCTGGTGCAAATATTATCCTTAATTGACACAGGAATACCTCTTAATTCAGAGCTCTCAAACCCATCTACAGAAGTATCTATACAACCCAAAATATCCCCTCTGCCCTCTAATCGTACATAAGCTCTAATCTGCGGCTCAACCTGTTCGATTCTCCTTCTTAACGAATCCAAGACATCTAACTGACTCACCTGTCTATCCCGAATCATCTCCAATAACTGATGGGCCGTAAGTTCGTTTAAATTCATCTTTTCTTTTCTCGTTAATATTTTAAGCCATCTCCAAGAATATTACAGGCTACTCAATAATCTTGGGGACAACAAAGAAGCTATCCCTCTGCGAAGGTGCGTTATTTAAAACCTCGTTAATATTTAAGGATTTAGTGGGTTTATCCTCCCGGAATAAATTCTTTATTGGTAGGACATGACTCGTTGGCTTGACAGCCAAGATGTCAATCTCTTTTAATTTATCGATAAAATTAACGATATCTTCCAGTTGGCGAGACAATAAATCCAACTCTCTCTCGCTTAATCTAATCCTGGCTAAGTGCGCCACATAGCTTACCGTCTCTTTATCTATTGCCATTCTATCTCCTTTTAGTTTTATAATAATATCATCCTTTGCCGCTTAAGTCAAACAGTAATATTAGACGTATTGAAATTTTTTATAAAAATAGTGAGGCATTATAGAGGAATATTTTTGTTTGGATATTTTATTGTTTGGGGAATATAGTTGAGGAGTGTCTAAATAGAATTTTAGAAATTAACAGGGAGCAGCTTTTATTAGCACTGAATCTATCTTTAAAGAGTGGCCAAATAGAATTAGAAACAATCTCCCATTGCATTTTGCATACAGGCTTGCCTTTATTCTACAGAAGAACCTCTCCTGATGCTTAACGCTATTGCAATCTCTCCTGATATAAATCTGGGATAGCGGCCTCGCTCTAAAGTTGTCTTTTATCTCTATTGCCTTATAAATAAAATGCCTCCTTATAACCGTGCGCATGCCCTGTCTTTCTACCGTCTCGCAACTGGAGATGGCTCTTCTTGTACGGTCATTAGAGGTCTGGTTTTTAAAAATTAAATCATGCATCTTTTTATAAGGTTTTACCGGGTTGTCATCTCGCTCTACAAAAAGATAACTCTTTTTCATTTGACAACCCGGCCTCCCCTCCCATGGCTGGTGGGGATATGACAATAAGAGCTTTAAAAAAGAACTTAAAAAGAGGATAATAAAAACAATCTTTTTGTTCACTTAAAATATAACTCCTATTTCACTCGTTTTCAAGGGTAATTGGGCCTAAAAAAGTAAACGTTTTCAATGACTCCTTAAACACAAAGGCTTCTCTTCCCCGCGAAAGAACCTATCAATATTCTTCCTGTGGCGAAAAATAATAAAGATACAAAGTATAATAGCTAAGATTAATGTTTCTCTGGAGCTCCTGTAAAGAATAAACACCCAGATAGGTAGGGATATAGCGCTTACGATAGAGGCAACTGAGACAATTCTTGAAAACAAAAACGTTATCAGCCAAACTATAATAACCAAGAATAAGACTAATCTGAGCTCGGGTATCATAAGAGCCAGGCCAAACAAAACCCC
>JAOZPD010000008.1 GCA_029932935.1 Candidatus Omnitrophota bacterium
ACAAACAACTCTTCAAATTCTGAACCTCTCGGCCTGGTTATCCCCATGGAGATAATGGGTAGATCGAAAAAATCAACGGAGTTCATCGTCATAGAACCATTATATTTACAATCTCCTCCTGCCATATTCAATCCGGCTACCCTACCTTGCTCAACGGCATTCGGCCATAGCGCATTAATCACACTATTTTTATAAACAAGATCAAATGTCTGGGCTACATCGCCAGCAGCAAATATATTAGAAATATTGGTCTTCAGGTGTTCATTGACCAAAACACCCTTATCCGCACTTATGGACGTATCTTTAATTAGCCCTATATTTGGATTAACACCCTTACCAACAATAAGGATTGAACAGGCGAGTACCTTACCGGTATCTAACCTGACTGCCTTTAAATCACCATTACCCAGAATTTCCACTATATCTCTCCCAGTCATAATCTCTACTCCGGATGACTGGAATCTCTTCATAAGTAGATTTGAACCCCGCTCATCCAGCATCTGAGAGAGAATAAAATCAGATTTTACAATTACCTTCAACTCCTGTCTCTTCTTTAAAAGTCCATATGCAGCCTTAAGGCCAATTAAACCACCGCCTAATATGCAGCTCGAAGTAGAAACAGGGACTAAACTCAAAATATCTTTTGCGTCCCTTATTGTCCTCAATCCGAACACTCCCTTTTTCTTAACTCCTTTCAGATGAGGAGGAAACTTAGGAGACGAGCCTGTAGCAATAAGCAGGGCGTCGTATCCTATCCGCGTCTTATCCTCAAGCACAACTCTATTCTTCTCCGGTTCTAACTTAATAACCTTTTTGTTAAGAAGTAAGTTCAGATTGTTTTCTTTATAAAAGCGCTCTGTCCGGTAAATTAATTTTTCCTCTGAAACATCCCCCGCTAAAAAATAAGAAATAAGACAACGACAGTAAGAATTACATTCCTCATCTGAGATTATAGTAACCTTACTATCACTGTCTCTCTTACGAATTGCTTCAGCCGCAGAAAGACCGGCAGCAGAATTACCAATGATAACAAAATTCTTCATCTATAACCTCTCTAAAATTTTATCTATATCAATATTCTCCTTGACTATCTTCTTTACCACTTCAATCTTTTCTTGATCCTGTGGCCTTATCTTAATCATAAGATCATGAACTCGGGAAGCGGTAGTATAGGTATCGGATTTGGCTAAAAGGACAGGTAATTCTGTTTGTTCAACTAATTCCATAATACTTCTATGAGGAATAATATTCCCTGTTAAAACAATACCGGAAATGTGAGCTCCTTTTCTGGTCTTTGCAAAATAACAACCCAGAGACAGAGAAGCAAGAATCATATCCTCTCTATCACCAGGGGTAATCAACAGAGCGCCATCGTCAAGATAATCCAAAGCATCATGTGGCTCCATTGCTCCTACTACTATTTTCTTAACAACATTATTCAAGCTCTTCCTACCGCATAAAAGTTCAAAATTTGTCTCTTCCAGTATCTGGCCAATCAAGGGATAAGACAACAGCGGAAAATAAGGAATAACCCCCAAGACATCAATGCCCTTTCTTTCCAAACCTAACCTAACTAACTTATTTATCTTCTGAAACTTCTCGGGGAGCACCTTATTGATAATTACCCCCAGAGGCTCAATTCCTTCATTCTCAAAAAGTGACTTATTTAAAATAATCTCATCAATCGGACGCCCAATACCACCCGAGGAAACAATAATCACCTTTGCTCCCAAAAGCTTTGCCACAAAAGCATTGGAGTGGTCAAAAACAGAACCCACGGCGGCATGTCCCGTACCCTCAATAACTACAAGATCTTTACCTTGAGAAACCCTATCAAAAGACTCCTCTATCTGCCTCGTTAAATCTTGTCTGTCAGGCTTAAGTATAAATTGTTCGGTAAAACCTCTCTCTACAGCCACAGGGCTCATATCCTTCAATACGCATTTAATTCCACACGACTCAAGGGACCTTTCGATAAGAAGCGAGTCCTCATCTATCTTCTCACCCTCCTCTTCTAAATAACGCTGACCTATTGGCTTGATAAAACCAATCCTTCCGAATTTATCCTTGATATTAGAGATCAACCCCAAGGCTACCGTTGTCTTACCATCGTTCTGTTTTGTCGCTGCTATGAATAACTTTTTCACAGTAACACCATTAATAAATAAAACAACCCTAGGCCCCTTGATCCTCCTCTACATCCTGCAAAATAATTGCTCCTGTTGGACAAGCAGCAAGGCAAGCTGGCTCCTGCTCATCCTTACACTTATCGCATCTGATAGGAATCTTCGTCTTCAAATTAGGCCTGATCGCTCCGTAAGGACAAACCATAACGCACATCCAGCAACCCACACAACGGCTCTCATCATGTAAGACTATCCCCTTCTCCTTATCGTATACCAGGGCATTAGCCATGCAGGCATCAACGCAAGGAGCATCCTGACAATGCCGACAAGAAAGAGGGAAATTCTTATCGCCTGACTTATAAACCTTTTTACGAGGCAAAGGTACCTTTTCTTCTTTCAGGGCCTTAAATAAGTCCTTACTCTGTGAATGCGCCACCGCACAGGCAATCTCACAAGAGCGACAAGCAAGACACTTACTGACATCATAATATAATCTTTTTATTTTCTTATGTGGCACCCATTACTCCTTCTATTAATAGTTCATCTCCCAGCGATACAGCAGCGAGTAACTTTGGCTTTATTGGTACATCATTGGATTAAGCCTTAGTTCTTTTCTTTTTTTATCAATATGTTTTATCATAAGCTGTGCTGCCTTTATCGGATCAGCCTCAAAAGCAAACTTTCCTCCTACTATCTCTTCAAGCTCATCAGTAATGAAATCTGTTACATTTTGACTGCCCAAAACGGGTTGAGGAGTCCCGAAGACTGTAAATACTCCACTGGCAACAAAATAAAACCCAATAGAAACTGCTTTCTCGCTCATCCATTCAGGAGCTGCTCCTGCTACAGGCAAATCACTGATCCCCTTACCTAAGCCTCCCTCCTCAACTATCTTAGAACAAGCGATCAAGATACGGGAGTTATCAACGCAACTTCCCACATGCAACACAGGAGGGATACCAACTGCTTCACATATCTCTCTTAAACCTCTACCTGCAGACTCAAATGCTGACTCAGGAGCAAGTAATCCCGCTTTCGCATTAGCAATAGCAGAACAACCTGTTACAACAACCAAGACGTCATTTCGGAGTAACTCCTTCACCATTGTCGTATGACCCAGGTCGTGGGGAATGTTAGGATTATTACAACCGACTACACCGGCAATCCCACGCAACCTGCCTGAGATTATACCGTCATTAACTGGTTTCCAAGTAGAGCGATATCTACCACCAATGATTTTCGGTATATCTTCAGCTGTAAATCCAGCTATCAAATCCATAGTCTCTTCAGGAATAGATACCCTTGCCTTATTTCTATTATCAAAATTATCCACTGCTCTTTTCAGAATTGACTTAGAAATCTCCAAGGCTCTCTGGGGAGAAAATTCAATATGAGTTACCCCAGGGAATTTTGCCTTGGGACTTGTCGTAATCAATTCCGTATGAAAGCAACTGGCCAATCCTGCCAGTGCTGGCATAATACACTGTACATCCACCATCATCAACTCTACCGCTCCTGTCAGAATCGCCAATTCTTGTTGAAGAAAGTTACCAGCTACATGTATGCCTTTGCGCATAAGGATTTCATTAGCTGTACAGCACATACCTACAATATTAATTCCCTGCGCACCCTTCTCTCTCGCCAGTTTGAGCAATTCGGGATCCTGACTTGCCTGGACAACTACCTCAGAAAGCGTAGGTTCATGACCATGAACTACAACATTTACATAATCCTCTTTTAAGACTCCCAAATTTACCTTTGACCTTATCGGCTGGGGAGAACCTAGCAGTATATCGCTTAATTCCGTCGCTATCATCGAGCCGCCCCATCCATCAGAAAGAGCGGTACGCAACCCATGCAGAATGATATTCTTGTAGTCATTATCCACTCCCATATGTGTTCGATGTAAGCACTCTACTACCTCACGGTCAATACCTCGCGGCACAATCCCTAATCTTCTCCAAGTCTCCTGCGTCTTCTCCGGTGCCCGCGACACAAACCGAAGCTCCTCTGCCTGCTGACCAAACTCAGCCAACGCCCTTAACGCTACCTCACGAGCAAGCTCCAAGTCTGCCCTCCCCTCAACCTTAATCCCATAGATTAAAGCTATCTCCCTCAATTTATCAGGGTTACTTATACTATAATCATGAGCCTTACCCTCTGAGGCGAGAAGCAAAGCCTCAGCAATATCTCTGCCATGGTCAGAGTGAGCAGCAGCTCCCGTAGCGATCATCCTTAAGAGATTACGAGCAACAATCGTATCTGCGTTAGCCCCACAGACCCCCTTCTGCGCCCCTTCTCCAAATGGGTCGATTCGACAGGGACCCATATTACAAATACGACAGCAGATCCCAAGCTGTCCAAATCCACATTGGGGCTGCATAATATCATAACGGTCCCAAACAATCTCAACATTATCAACCTTGGCCTTCTCAATCATCTTCTGACTGGCGGCATCTACTGACTTTATATTCATCTTATCCATCCCAACCTCCTGAAGATACATTTATAAACCAGCGGCATCCAATACCAAAGGAACCCTCTTATCCCAACCTATAGGCATAATATGAATCCCCTGACACATCGGTTTTAAATCTTTAATAAGTCTAGCGGCTATCTCGATAGATTTCTTTACCCTATCTTCCTTACCTACAGATTCCATTTCATCAATTAAATTCTGAGGCACAGAAACACCCGCTACATTTTTATTCATATATTTTGCCATTCCTGCTGACTTTAACAGCACGATACCTGCTAAAATTGTTGCCTTCAGGTGTTTAACCTTAGATAAAAATTTCTCAAATATCCCTATATCATAAACAGCCTGCGTTTGAAAGAACTCTGCCCCAGCCTCAATCTTCTGTTCCATCTTAATAATCTGGGGTTCCAGAGGGTCTGCGCCTGGATTTACCACAGCCCCCATACAAAACACAGGAGGCTGCCCTTCCAATTTGTTGTTAGACATATCAAATCCTTCCTGAAGCCTCTTTATCACACTTAATAATTGTACAGAATCTAAATCAAACACTGGTTTTGCCTGAGGATGATCACCCAATGTAGTATGATCCCCCGTTAATACCAGAATATTCTCTATCCCCAAACTGGCCGCAGATAAAATATCTGACTGTAATGCTAAACGATTACGATCGCGGCAAGTTATTTGATATATGGGTTCAAGGTTCCTCTGTTTTAATAGCGCGCATACCGCCAGAGAACCTAAGCGCATCACTGAGCTTTGAAGATCGGTAACGTTTATTGCATCCACACGTCCACGTATAAGTTCAGCATCCTCTATAATTGTCTGGGTATGCATACCCTTTGGAGGACCAATCTCTGAGGTAATCAAGAACCTTCCCGCCTTAATCTTCTCTCTAAAGTTCATCGAGGAATAATTTGTCTTTGCCTATTTTATTTAATATACCTTGCAATCAAATTACCTGCTCCATTTGAAACAACAATAACGAATAAAGCCAGCAGTATATGTTCAGCGATAAGTCTCAGAGGGGCTTGCTTTTTAATCCTAGCAATATAAAGATTAAGAAGTACAAGAAGTAAGACACCCCAACCCACAGCAACAAAAATAGCAGTTTTCAACGGAAATATCAAAATAGGGACGGCGAAGGTAGAGATAAAACCAATGACAGAAAGGAAGGTAAAAAGAGTAGTCAACCATACCTCTTTTGATGTATGTTTACCCTTACCCTTTTCTAGCTCGGATTCTTCCGAAATATGTAACCCTGCCGCATCAGCCAAACCGTCAGCAATTGCCATAATCATAATACCGGAAACGACCGCTAATCTCGATAAGGTGGCTGAATACAAACCCACAATCATACCCAGTGAAGTAATTACACCTGATGTCAAACCAAAAGAAATACCTGTGATTAACTGGTGAGAATATCTCCGACCTATCTGATAATTCATAAGATTAAATTTGAATACTGCAGAGCAGCCGCCTCTACTACATTTCTCATCAACATTATTACAGTAAGAGGGCCTACGCCGCCAGGAACCGGGGTAATCCAACTCGCCCGCTTAGCCGCTTCCGAGAACTCCACATCCCCAACAATCTTGCCATTAATTCTATTTATCCCAACATCAATAACCACTGCTCCCTGCTTGATTAAATTGCCCTTAATTAAACATGCTTTTCCTACAGCGACTACCAAAACCTCGGCCTTCTCTATATGTTCTTGTAATCTTCCGGCTTGAGAGGTTCCAATATGACAGACGGTAACTGTAGCAAATCTTTCAAGAAGCAATAATGAAAGTGGCTTACCCACTATTTCACTATGCCCAACAACCACTACCTCCTTACCATATAGATCAATCCCAGTTTCTCTCAGTAGCTCCATAACTGCTGCCGCAGTGCATGGCAAAATCTTCGCCTTTCCAAAAACAATCTTTCCCATATTTAAAGGATGCATACCTTCGGCGTCTTTATGGGGAGATATAAAATTACTCATCTTCTTATAATCAATCTGCTCCGGCAATGGCATCTGTAATATTATTCCATTAATTGCCTTATCTTCATTTAATCCTTTAATGGCATCTATCAGCTCCTGTTCTTTTGTATCTTGGCTTAATTTATAAAACCTGTACTCGATACCCAAACTCTCCGCCGATTTCCTTTGAGATTTAACATATGTCTCAGCTCCTGGATTATCTCCTACCTGAATGCTTGCTAACACCGGCCTCACTCTTAATTCCTCTACTCTCTTTCTTATCTCTTCTTTAATTCTTAATGCGATTGGCTTACCCTCTAATAACCTCATCTATCTTAACCTCCAGAGTCTCTCTTAATTCTTTCAAAATAGCCTTCTTTCTCCTTAACTTTCCATTTATCCTACTAATTTTCGTTTTATCTTTTTGATATTTTAGATTTATTATCACATTAAACAGCGCGCTGGAAAAACCCGCCTCCAACAAAATAGCAGCTACTGCTACATCGCTAACCAAATTCAAATTACCCTTTTTTAATAAAGGTGGGCATAATTTTATAGCTTCAGAACACAATTGCGTTATCTCTAAGGGGACCTCCAAGGCTTTATTAATATCCTTGCTTTTAAAGGCTGCTACATCTAAATCTACCAGCTCTAAGAGCCGCTTTCTTATCCTCTCTGAGACAACAATCATTTTAGTTAATTCATTGTGATATCTTGCATACCTGGTTTTACCAAGGGTAAAGTTTATTACCATGCTAACCAGAGCCATACCTAATGCAGCAGTAAATGCGGCCGCTGAACCTCCGCCTGGAGCAGGAATCCTTGCCGCTAAGTCATCCATATATCTCATTATTGATTTGTTTTTATACATTGCTGTTTGCCATTCGGGCGTATCTAAAATAAACCTATAATCTTACCATCCTCATCAATATCTATTCTCTCACCTGCAGGATGACTGGGTAAACCAGGCATCGTTCTCATCTCGCCGCAGAGAGGATATAAAAAACCAGCCCCCACAGAGGCATTTATGTCTCTTATGGGTAATATAAAATCTCTCGGCCTACCTACTAAGGTTGGGTCATGAGAAAGGGAAAGGTGGGTTTTCGCCATGCATATCGGCAGGTTATCGTAACCAAATTTTGTAAAGAGGGATAGTTTCTGTTCAGCAATTGGAGAATACTCTACGCCAGATGCTCCATAAATTTTGGTGGCGATTGTGTTTATTTTTTTCTTGATAGGGTAATCCAGGGGATAAAGAAAATCAAATTTGCTCTCCTTCTGTACTGCTCTTATTACTGCTTTAGCCAAATCAAGACCACCTTCTGAACCCTTACTAAAAACCTCACTAACCGCACAATCCTCAGCACCAAAATCCTTTGCTTTCTCAGCCACAAATTCTATCTCCCTATCAGAATCAGTAGAAAATTTGTTTATCGCTACAACTACCGGAATACCAAAGAGACGCAGATTCTCAATCTGCTTTTCGAGATTACAGATACCACCTTCTAACGCAGGGATATTTTCCTTAGTCAAGCCCTCATCCAATGGTCTACCAGGCGCAACCTTAAACTTACCGCTGTGTGCCTTTAGTGCCCGAATGGAACAAACCAAAACAACAGCATTGGGAACAAGTCCACTCAGCCTACATTTTATATCAAAAAATTTCTCTGCTCCACAATCAGCACCAAATCCCGCCTCAGTAACCACAAACTGGGAAAGCCTAATGGCAATGTGATCAGCTAAGATAGAACTGTTTCCGTGTGCTATGTTAGCAAATGGACCAGCATGAACAAAACAAGGAGTATTTTCAAGAGTTTGAATAAGATTGGGTTTCACTGCATCTTTGAGAAGAACAGCCATCGCGCCAGATACCTTAATGTCCTGGCAGGTTATTGGCTTGCCTTCAAGATTATAAGCAAGAACAATTCTATCTAAACGCTTATGTAAATCCGGCAATCCATCAGTTAATGCCAGAATCGCCATCACCTCAGAAGCAACAGCTATATCAAAACCTGAATCACGCGGGATTCCGTCCTTCTTGGAACCTAAACCAATTTTCACATTACGTAAGAATCGATCACTAACATCCACTACACGACGCCACATTATCGTTTCTGGATTTATTCTCAATCTATTTCCTTTATATATAGAATTATCTAAATACGCTGCTGCCAGATTATGAGCAAGACTAACAGCATGAGTATCCCCAGTAAAATGGAGATTAAAATCCTCCATGGGAACAACCTGAGAATATCCCCCTCCTGCCGCACCTCCTTTTATACCGAAGACGGGGCCCAGAGACGGCTGTCTGATACATGTTGAAGTAAGCTTGCCTAACCTGTTCAGTGCCATAGAGAGACCTATAGTAGTAACCGTCTTACCCTCACCCAGGGGAGTAGGGGTAATCGCGGTAACCAGAATATATTTCCCCTGTGGTTTATTTTTAATTCTCTCCAGTATAGAAAGATCTATCTTAGCAATAAATTTACCATACGGTATAAGATATTCGCTATCGATATTTAATTTATCAGCGATCTCTTCAATTGGCCTAATTTTTGCTTTTTGAGCAATCTCTAAATCTGATAACATAATTAATAAAGGTACCTGGAATCTAATTCAAATGCGTTCTTAATCAGTTTTATCTTGGCTTGTGCATAAGTATCGACAGCCCTGATAAAACGTCGGTGTCCCGAGGGAATATCTGAAGGGCGCTCTCTATATCCTCTGGGATAAGAAATTGATACTACGTCAAATCTTGCAGGAGAGTTTAAAAGTTTATTCTGTTTAAGAAAGACTAATGCTACAGAAGATATTTTACGTTGTTTAGATATTACAACCTTCTCATCTGGACTCCCAAATCTACCACTCTCCTGGGTTTTCACTTCTACAAAACAAATAGTATTATTATCTCTAGCAATAATATCTATCTGACCTAATCTGGTACGATAATTAGTGTCGATTATAATATATCCTTTACCTTTTAAATAATCCACCGCATCCTGTTCTCCTCTTCTTCCTAACTCTATCTCTATCCTCGCCATAACTAATTAAACACTTCGTAACGTATCTGGCGTTCACCTAAGCTCCCTCTACAACTAAGAGAGATGTTCTAACCGAGCGCTACATAACTAAAGCTCAACCTATGAATGGGACAAGGCCCAAATTGTCTTAAGGCAGAACGATGACAATTAGTTGGATATCCTTTATGTTTTATAAATCCGTACTGTGGCCATAGTCTATCATATAAACCCATAATCTGGTCACGACTTACCTTAGCTAAAATAGACGCGCAGGCAATGGTCTTTGAACGCGCGTCTCCCTTAATGATATTAAGAACAGGGTAATCCAGGATCTTTAATTTAATATTCCCATCTACCAAAATACATATCCTCTTACTGTATCTGATAACTATCTTGCCCAGCAGAGAAATCGCAGCCTCCTGCATACATAAACGTGTAGCTGCCAATATATTTAATGTATCAATCGTCTTCTCGTCAACAATACTTAAAGCAAATATAGATTTTTGTATAATCTCTAAAAATGCGTTCTCTCGCTGGATGCTGCTGAGTCTTTTGGAATCATCAATATGATTTTGGAGTCTCTCTGTTTTAAGCCACACAGCAGCTACTACTACCGGACCAGCCAGAGGGCCTCGACCTGCCTCATCCACTCCAATAATTGTATCAAATCCCTCTCTCTTTAATCTTCTCTCTATTGCAAAATCTGCCATTTATTCACATAGATGTAATAATCAGAGTGGAGTACAAATCTATACCTTGGTAGCTGCCCTGCCCACTCTCTTCCTCAGATAATACAATTTTGCTCTTCTAACCTTGCTTCGATGAATAACCTCAATTCGCTCAATCTGGGGAGAATAAAGAGGAAACACGCGCTCTACTCCCTCTCCATAAGAAATCTTTCTTACCGTAAAACTACTTCTGAGTCCCTTTTCCTTTTTGACAATTACTATACCCTCAAAGGGATGAAGTCGAATTTTATCTCCCTCAAGAATCTTGGTCATTACCCTTACGGTATCTCCGATATTAAAATCGGGTATTTCCTTTTTCATGTATTCCTGCTCAACAAGTTTTATTTTATCCATCTCCGTAACTCCTTTATTACTCAAAGATCCATACTTTACCAAATTATCTTGATATCTCCAAAGATCATTCTGATATCACTTATCATCTATTTTAAGACCTGATAATAATCATCAAATCGCAAGCCCTTTCATCTGTAACCTCTATCTCCCCGGCATTCGTAAAAGATCTGGCCTTCTCTGCCGCGTAATTTTTATCGCCTGTTTTTGTCTCCATTCTTCTATTTTTTTATGATCTCCGGACAAAAGTACCGAGGGCACCCTCATATTCCTATACCTTGCTGGCCTTGTGTATTGAGGATATTCTAACAAATTACCTTCAAATGACTCAAAATGCAAGGATTTTTTTTCACCTAACACCCCTGGTATCAATCTCACAATACAATCTATAACAACCATCGCCGGTAGCTCTCCCCCCGTCAAAATATAATCTCCAATAGATATCTCCTCATCAACTAAATGCCTTCTAACCCTCTCATCTACACCTTCATAATGCCCGCAGATAATAATCAAATGTCTGTATCCTGCTAATCTCTTGCCTATATCTTGATTTAATAAGTGACCTTTGGGACTCAAGAGAATAATCCTACTCCTCTTCTTACTCTTAACCGACGCCGTATTATCCTGGATATCAGACTTTATATACTCAATAGCATTAAAGATAGGTTCTGGACGCATAATCATACCAGGACCTCCACCAAAAGGGCGATCATCAACCTTACGATGCTTATCTGGAGAGAAATCCCGTAGATCGTGCACAAATAGAGAAACCCTACCCTTCATCTGAGCTCTCTTAAGTATTGATTCATTCAATACAGGATGAAATACCCGTGGGAAGATCGTGATAACGTCAATACGCAATGTCGATGTATTCATATTTGTATTCGATTTACGCATTATCATTATCAAAACTTTTTATTTATCGGATGCTACCTGCTAAACAACCTATTCGTTATTATAGCTGCGTAAGAACTCTTTCTTAAATTCGATAAATTTGTCCTGCATTATAGCCTCTCTAACATTGCGCATTAGATCTAGATAAAAATAAATATTATGCAAAGATACAAGCCTTAACCCTAATATCTCATTACAGTTAAACAGATGTCGCAGATAGGCACGACTAAAATTTTGGCATGTATAACAAGAACATTTTTCATCCAGAGGCTGATAATCCGCAGTATAAGGGGCGTTACGCACGACAAGCTTTCCTTGATGAGTAAAAGCGGTTCCGTTCCTACCAAGCCGAGTAGGTATTACACAATCAAACATATCAGCACCACGCTCAACTGCCTGTAAAATATCCTCGGGGCTACCGACGCCCATAAGATAGCGCACCCGCGCCCTGGGTAAACGCTCTAATACAAAAGTTATAATATTATATCTCAAAGTTGTAGGTTCGCCAACAGAAACTCCACCAACAGCATAACCATCAAAACTAATATTTATCAACTCCTCGATACATTCCTCTCTAAGATCCTCATAAGTAGCGCCCTGCACAATCCCAAAGAGAAACTGTCTAGAAGATCGGTGATTTAAACTGTCTTTGGAACGCCTTGCCCAATTAACCGTCCTTTGCATTGCAATTTTAGCATACCCCTTAGCACAAGGATAATGCACACACTCATCTAACGGCATTATAATATCTGCTCCCAATGCCTGCTGCAGCTCTATAACTAACTCTGGGGTTAAGAAAGTTTTACTACCATCCAGATGCGATTGAAACTCTACTCCCTTCTCAGTAACACGACGGAACAAAGCAAGACTGAAGATTTGATAACCTCCGCTATCGGTAAGTATTGCTTTGGGCCAAGAAATAAATTGATGAAGCCCTCCTGCCCTCCTGATGACCTCGATCCCCGGACGTAGAAAAACATGATAAGCATTACAGAGTATTATCTGCGCTCCTGCTCCTTCTAACTCCAGAGGAGTTAACGTCTTAACTGTGGCCTGGGTGCCCACCGGCATAAAGCAAGGTGTCTGAATCTGTGCGTGGGCCGTTTCCAGTTGACCTAAACGAGCATTGCTGTTTCTATCTTGACGAATTATCTCAAACATTACCGCATAACTCTAAAATGAAACTGTATACCATAATGCACAACCGTCCTGTCTTACAGATATATTACTTTATTTTAATATGACTCTTAACCATCAATGGCGGGAGAGGAACCAGAAAACCAGAGTAAGAAATAAGCTTAAGACTACACAGGTAACTAAAGGAAAATAGAATGTAAAATGCTTCTTTTCGATATAAATATCACCGGGTAATCTTCCCAGGAATGGCACTTTGTCAAAAAGATAGAATAAGAGACCCAAACCAACAAGAATTATTCCACTAATTATAAGGAATCTGCCTAGAGGCAACATGATACTAAAATAATTCTTTTTGTTTCTCTTTGGAATAAGGAAGACCGAAATGCCTAAATGCCTGCTCGGTAGCAAATCTTCCTCGGGAGGTGCGTTTCAAATATCCAGCGTTCAACAGATAAGGCTCAATTGTATCGATAATTGTATCCGAATCTTCATTAAGGCTGGCCGCTAAGGCCTCTATCCCTACCGGTCCTCCTCCATAAGTCTCTAATATTACCCTTAAGAATCTACGGTCAATCTCATCAAGCCCTCCCTGATCAATACCAAGCGCCCCGGCAGCAGAATTAACCAGATTAATATCAATCTTATCTTTTTTCTCAACCTGGGCGTAATCCCTGATTCTTCTCAATAAACGATTGGCAACTCTGGGTGTACCACGTGAACGCTTGGCAATCTCTAAAGAGGCGGCCGGTTCAATCTTGATGCCCAACTGTCTTGCGGAATTTTGCACGATCAAGGACAACTCCTCTGGGCTATAAAAATCCATATGATAAAAAATGCCAAATCTACCTCGTAATGGCGCAGAGAGCAATCCACTACGCGTAGTGGCCCCTACTAATGTGAATGGCTTAAGATTAAATTTGATTGTCTTAGCATACGGTCCTTTATCAATTATAAAATCAATCTGGAAATTTTCCATTGCTGGATAAAGAAATTCCTCCACAACTCTAGATAAACGATGGATTTCATCAATAAATAGGATGTCTCCCTTCTCCAGATTTGTCAAGATACCAATCAGATCACCTGCGCGTTCAATAGCTGGCCCTGAGGTAGCAGTTATCTTCGAGCCCATCTCATGAGCAATAATATGAGCCAACGACGTCTTACCCAGACCAGGTGGTCCACTTAAAAGAACATGTTCTAAAGATTCTTTCCTCTGTTTTGCCGCTGTAATGACAACCTTAAGATTAGAAATAACTTCTGGCTGGCCAATAAACTCCTCTAATACCTGAGGCCTAAGAGAGATATTAAAAATAGCATCGTCTTCGGTCTCCTGTCCATTTATATCTCTCGGCGGTACTATTCTTTTCTTATCCTCTTTCATAGATAACAATATTATCGAGATTACGGGTTATCACTATATCACCAAAAAGTCTGCTCTGACAAACAATAATCTCCTTTAAGCGTATTAATTCTAACACGGCTAAAAAGGTAGCAATTATTTCCAATTTATTTTTGGCCTTACTGAAAAGTTGATTTAAATTAAGCATATCCTCATTAAGAAGCAAATGAAGTATATCATGAATTTTATGCTCCACTGTGAATTCATCCTTAATAACCTCGTAGAATAACTCCCTGGGAATATCCTTTAATGCTTGAGTAAAGGCATTAATTAAATCAAAAATATTTGCCTCAAAATAAACTTCCTCCGATTCGTCTCTTTCAACAGGAGTCATAGAACTAATTTTTCTTCGGAATTGCTCTCGTTGCTTCTGTTCCCTCTGTCTTAACTCGGAAGCAACCTCTTTAAAACGCTGATACTCTAACAATCGCTGCACCAGCTCCTCTCGTGGGTCAGGCTCCTCTTCCTCCTGAGTGGCTGCCTCATCTCTAGGTAATAACATACGAGATTTAATCTGCATAAGTGTGCTGGCCATAACCAAAAACTCTCCAGCGATATTCAACTCTAAAAGTTGCATTAAATCTAAATACGCTAAATATTGCTCCGTTACCTTAGCAATAGGTATATCATAGATGTTTAAATGGTCTTTCTTTACTAAATATAAAAGTAAATCCAACGGGCCTTCGAATATATCGAGTTTAACCTTATAAGCCATCGTAATTAATTAAACTCCCAAAAATATCTGATTCTCTGTTTTTGACCTGCCTAATCCACTAATCTTATTAAAAGGCTATGCAAAGACTTTAAACTATCCGATATTAACTACCTGCCTTACCTGTCTAATTGTCTGGCTGGCAAGCTCACCAGCCTTCTGAGAGCCATCTCTAAGTATCCTCTCTAACCCGGCTTTATCTTTAAGCCATGCCCTCCTCTTATCTTGATGAACCTTAAGATACTCGATTAACCCCTCAGAAAGAATCGCCTTGCACTCTGTGCAACCCCTCTGGGCACCCTTGCACCAGAGATAAACCTCCTTATCTCTACCGGGAATAAATGCCTTATAATAGCTGAAAACATTGCATTCCTCTGGATGGCCGGGGTCAGAAAGTCTTATTCGTCTGGGATCAGTAAACATACCCTGAATCTTCTCCTTGATAACTTGAGGATCATCCGAAAGATTAATTGTATTATTAAAACTTTTACTCATCTTTCTATTATCCAATCCTAAGAGCCTGGGCAAAGATGTAAGTAGGGCCTCGGGATCAGAGAATATCTTCTGTTGATATAAACTATTAAACCTGCGAGCGATCTCTCTTGTTAACTCTAGGTGGGGTAACTGATCCTCTCCTACCGGAACCTTATCTGCCTTATATAAAAGAATATCCGCCGCCTGTAACACAGGATATCCCAAGAAACCGTAAGTCTTGATGTTCCGATTAGACAACTGTTTTAATTGCTCTTTATAAGTAGGGCATCGCTCAAGCCATCCTAGAGGAGTAAGACAGGAAAATATCATATATAAATCGAGGTGCTGGGGAACATGCGATTGAATAAAGATAGTCGATTTCTGCGGATCAATACCAGCAGCAAGCCAGTCAATTAGGTTATCCACAATTGAATCAGAGATTACCGAGGGATTCTCGTATTCTCCCATCAAGGCATGCCAATCAGCTATCATAAAAAAGCATTCATATTCCTCCTGTAGTTCTGCCCAATTATTCAACGCACCTACCAAATGACCGAGATGCAATCTCCCTGTGGGTCTCATCCCACTCAATATTCGTTTTTTCATGAGTCGCTATAGAAGATCAAGTTATAGCTTCCTAGCAATTTTCTGAATTTCATAGGCCTCGATTATATCGCCTACCTGGTAATCTTCAAAACCAGCCAAAGCAATCCCACACTCAAAGCCCTCTCCCGCTTCACGTATATCATCCTTAAAACGTTTAAGATTGGCAATTCTCCCTTCAAAGACTATCTGATTATTTCTAACCAAATTAATAGTAGCGGAACGCACGATTTTGCCTTTGCTAACAAAACAGCCGGCTACCGCTCCGGCGCGAGAGAGTTTAAAGACCTTGCGTACCTGTGCTCTCCCCAGAAATACCTTCTTTATCTTTGGCTCAAGCATTCCCTCTAATGCCGACTTTAATTCCTGAATCAACTCATATATAATATTATAGGTCCTAGTCTCTATTCCCTCCTGCTCGATTATAATCTTTGCTCTCTCATCGGGCTGAACATGAAATCCTAAAATAAAAGCATTAGTTACCTTAGCCAACATTGCATCTGAAGTATTTATTGGGCCTATCCCGGCGTGGATAATCTGGAACTTCACCTCAGGAATTTCTAATCTTTCCAAAGAGTCACGTACCGCCTCCAGAGAACCAGCTACATCGGCCTTAATGATAATCTTTAATTCCTTGATCTTCCCCTGTTTAATCTCTGAATGCAGCTCTTCCAAAGATACTCTCTTTACCGGCTGAATCCGCTGTTGCCTCTGCTTTGCCTCCCGCAAAGAGATAACCTCTCGGGCCTGCCTTTCGTCTGAAATAACAAAAAACTCCTCACCTACATCGGGGGTTCCTGTTAAGCCCAAAACCTCCACCGGAGTTCCTGGCTGAGCCTCCTCAATTCTCTGTCCACGATCATCAAACATCGCCTTCACCTTAGCATATACTAATCCGGAAACAAAATTATCATTAAGATGTAACGTACCATTCTCTACGAGCAGCGTAGCCAGAGGACCACGATTTTTATCATGCCGTGATTCAATTACTACCCCGGAGGCTGGCTTCTGGTAATTTGCCTTTAACTCTAACATCTCCGCCTCTAAAAGAATCATGTCAAGTAGCTCTTCTATGCCCTCACCTGTCTTGGCGGAAACACCCACAGTGATAGTTTTACCCTGCCAATCTTCCGGAACCAGTCCTAAATCACTAAGTTGTTTTTTTACTCGGTCAACATTAGCCTGAGGTCTATCAATCTTATTTATAGCAACCACGATAGGGACACCCGCGGCTCGAGCATGATCAATTGCCTCAACGGTCTGCGGCATCACCCCATCATCCGCAGCTACTACTAAAACTACAATATCAGTAATATGCGCCCCTCGTGAACGCATAGCAGTGAATGCCTCATGCCCTGGGGTATCTAAAAATGTAATCTTACCTTTGGGAAGATTAACCTCATAAGCGCCTATATGCTGGGTTATACCACCATGCTCGATATCTACAACATTTGTCTTTCTAATAATATCTAACAATGAGGTCTTACCGTGGTCAACATGCCCCATAAGGGTAACCACTGGTGGACGTGGTCTTAAGGACTGTGGGTCATCTTTCTGACGATGCAAATGAAGTATCTGCTCCTCTTTATCTGAAATAGGCTTTGCCTTGAATCCGAATCTCTCAGAAATCTTTATCGCATCATCCTGAGACAGTTTTTGATTAATTGTAGCGAGAATATCCATCTGCATCAATTCTTGGATTAAGCGTGAGGGTTTTATCTGCAACTTTACTGAAAGGTCTTTAACCGAGATAGGAAATTCTAACTCTATCTCATTAATCCTTGGGGCTTCTCTCTCGGTGTCAGATATAACATCAATATGCTTAACAGGAGTAACTGTTTCTGCAATAGTGCTCGCCTGCTCTACAACCAAATTAGTGGTAGGGGCAATCGATTCTGATTCTGTCTTGGGAGTCTGAGAAATTGCTTTGCTTATCTCCTGAGTTGAGGCATCTATCTCAACAGGCTTCTTGATTCTCTCTGGCTTCCTTACGGCTTTAGCCTTGCGCGATTTTACTGATTTAACTCTACGTGGTTGTCTTTTAGAGGTCTTGCTCTTAGGCGGCGCCTTACGGGTAGCCCTTGCCTTCTTTTGTCTTTTTATATTTCCGCCTGGCCTGGGCCTTGCGCTCTTACTCTTCATATCTATCCTACTTCCTTATCTTCTTTGCCATCTTGATCAATCTCTCAGCCTTAACCTTGCCAATTCCTTTAACCTCAAGTAGCTTATGCAGATCGGCATTTAGCAAATCCTGAACAGTTCTAAACCCAGCGGCTTTCAGGCTCTCCAATAATCTATCTCCTATCCCTGACAACCGGTTGAGTGGCAAATCATCTGCCACCTCTGCCTTTGGCTCAGAGATAACCGATTCCATCTTGACCTCTACCCTCTCATCCTTAGTCTTTTTAGTACGGATATCCAACTCCCACCCAACCAAGCGACTAGCTAACCGTACATTCTGGCCATGTTTACCTATTGCTAAGGATAACTGGTCTTCCCCAACAATAACCTCGGCTCGCTGGTTAACTTTATCTAAATGAATTTCTGAGATCTTTGCTGGTGCTAGAGCAGCTGCGATGTATTCACGCATGTCCTCATTATAACGAACAATATCTATCTTTTCTCCCCTCAACTCATTTACAATATTCTTCACTCGGTTACCCCGCATGCCTACACAAGCACCCACAGAATCAATCTTCTGATCCTTAGAATATACTGTTATCTTGGTACGCTCACTTGGCTGTCTGGATATAGACTTAATCTCCACAATCCCCTCATAAATCTCGGGAACCTCTAACTCAAAAAGCTTCTTCACAAAGTTTGGATGTGCACGAGAAAGGACAATCTGAGGACCACGTGACTCCTTTTTAACTTCCAATACATAAGCCCGAATACGCTCTCCTTGGCGGAACTCCTCATGACGAGCCTGCTCACTGCGGGGGAGAATGCCTTCTGCTCTACCTAAAAGATCAACAATAATATTACCTCTCTCAAAACGATATACGGTACCGCTAACAATATCACCAACCTTGCCTTGAAATTCAGTAAATATTACCTCCTTCTCTGCCTCGCGTATCTTTTGCATTATTACCTGCTTAGCAGTTTGAGCCGCAATACGTCCGAAATCCATCGATGTAATTGGTCGGCCATCACATGTCGCCTTGATCTTACCAGTATCCGGATCTATCTCTACCTTAAGCTCCTGATCAGGTTTAACACCCATTACCTTCTTAGCAGCACTTACTAAGGCACTCTCTACAGCTGAAATAAGTACCTCTTTCTTTATACCCTTTTCTCTCTCAATCTGTTCTAATATAGCTAAGATTTCCTCGCTCATCTACTCCTCATTTCTTCCTATCTTTAATTAAATATTGACTATCGACCAGAAACAAACAACACTCAATTTATAACACTATAATCATATGACCTGCTTAGCCCTCTTAATTACAGTAAATGGTATATATTTAATCTCACCACCGGATTCTAAGTTTAATCCTTCTTCAGTAACAGAGGTAATCACGCCTTCAATCTCGTGTCTGCCGTTCTGAGAAGGCTCCAAGAATATTCTGATTCTACGATTAAGGCAGCGAGAAAAATCATCCGGACTCAAAAGCGGTCTATCCAAACCCGGAGAGGAAACCTCCAGAATATAACTGGTTTCTATTAAATTTTCTCTATCCAGAAGTTGACTAATTGCATTATTTAAATAAGCACATCTGTCCAATGTGATACCGCCATTAGGCTCATCAACTAAAATGCGCAAAATAGATTTTCTCTTTTGTATCTGAAAGGTTAAATCCACAAGAATAACATTCTCCTCTTTTAAACAATTACCGATTATGTCTTTTAATTTGTCCTGAAGTGCATATTTATCAATCATTTTATATGATAACTCGTATTTATCAAATCTCAATAGATTGCTAATTGCTTGGTGCAATCTATCCTCTCACAAGCATTATTATAACCCTAATCTCTGCTCTCTTGCAAATACCTACCAATCTCCTCTGTTAATCTCTCTCTGACCAAAACAACCCTCTCGCCTGTACGACGGATCTTTAATTCTATCTTATCATCCTTAACGAATCTCTCTCCTATAACAATCTGCAATGGTATACCGAGCAAGTCAGCATCATTGAATTTAACACCCGCTCGTTCATTACGATCATCAAGTAAAACAGAAAAGCCTGATTTCTGTAGCTCATTATAAATCTCCATTCCTGCCTTATATATATTCTTATTCTCAATCTCAAGAGGCAAAATAATGATACCAAAAGGAGAAACCTCTCTCGGCCAAATAATTCCATTATCATCGTGATTCTGCTCGAGTATAGCTGATATTAAACGAGAAACACCAATACCATAACAGCCCATAATAATTGTATTCTGATTACCCTGCTGATTAAGGAGATTCACCTGAAATACCTTACTATATTTGGTGCCCAACTGAAAGATATGCCCGACTTCGATGCTATTCAATCTCTGTAAATTTATATTGCATTTAGGACAATTTACTGCATCCTTTGTTTCTCTGGTAACAAATTTACAATCCGGACAGCATAAAACCACATCCTCCCCGCTCTCGGCGGGCACCAGGAATTCATGCGATAAACTCCCCCCCATTAATCCCGGGTCTGCCTCGATAACCAAAAAACTCAAACCGCATCTTTTAAAGATACGCTGGTAAGCCATGAGCATTTTATCATAACTTCTCTTAAGCCCATGCTGATCTTGATCAAAGCTATAAGCATCCTTCATTATAAACTCGCATGAACGCACCAACCCGAAACGTGGACGAATTTCATCGCGAAATTTAACTTGAATTTGATAGAGGATTAGGGGTAGCTGTCGATACGAAAAAATATTCTGTTTAACAAGCTGAGTAATTACCTCTTCATGAGTTGGCCCCAGGCACAGCCTTCGACCACGCCGATCTCTAAAACGGAACATCACATCTCCTATTTCTTTATCACGGCCTGATTTAGCCCATATCTCCTCTGGTTGAAGAGCGGGCAACAACAACTCCACAGCCCCACAGGAATCCATCTCTTCTCGCACTATTCTCTCTATCTTATTTAATACCCTTAATCCCAGTGGCAAATAAGAATACACTCCCGCAACCAGTGGGCGTACAAGACCTGCACGCAACATCAATTGGTGACTTAGTGATTCTGCCTCCTGTGGTATTTCTCTTAATGTGGGAATAAAAGCTCTTGACCAAAGCATTCTATCTCTCCGTCATATACAAAAGAAGTGTTATTTAATCTTTTTTAACTCCCTTAATAACACGTCTGCGCATCTGGAAAAGGAAATCTTCCTTGACGGTTTACCTCTCCTGAATAATAAACCATCTTTCTTGCCAAAAGCAACTCCCAAATCTGCCATTCTCGCCTCTCCCGGCCCATTAACTACACAGCCCATCACGGCTATCTTCACTGTACGAGCCTTGATGGATAAATCAGAAGATGAAAATTTCTCTTCCAGCTCTTTTACTATCTTTACCAAATCAACCTCACATCTACCACATGTAGGACAACTTATAATCTGTGGCCTTACGCCTATTAGACCAAGTGCCTCCAGAATACGAAAGGAGATTTTTATCTCTTCTGTTGCTCGGTCGGTAAGCGATATTCTTATTGTATCACCAATCCCCTCAGAAAGCAACCTCCCAATAACTATAGCTGACTTAACAATGCCTGCAGAGCTTGGCCCAGTAGCGGTAACACCCAAATGCAAGGGATAATCGCATAATTTCGCTATACCCTCGTTCGCCTGGATTGTAGTAAAAATATCTGAACTCTTTACCGAAACCACGATATTATAAAACCCTACCTTTTCCAGTATATTAATATAATCCAAGGCACTTTTAATCATAGCCCGTGCTGGAGACTTCTCTCTATAGTGAATAAGAGAGCCTGAATTGACACCTACCCTTATCGGTATGCAGGCTTGCTTTGCCACTCTGGCAATCTCTTCAATTTCACTCTTCTTATAGATATTACCCGGATTTAATCTAATTTTATCCACACCGCTCTCTATAGCTTTAATTGCTAAATTCTTGTCGAAATGTATATCGGCAACTAACGAAACGCTAACTCTACGCCTTAATCTCTTCAATGCTGCAGCATCATTATCATCTCTAACTGCCACCCTTACAATCTGACAACCCATCCTCTGCAACTGTCTTATCTCTCTCACAGTAGATTCCACATCAGAGGTAAATGTCTTGGACATCGACTGTACAACTATGGGATTATCGCCTCCAATCTTAATCTTACCTATTTTAACCTCTCGGCATCTACGGCGTTTTGCTCTTGCTATGCTCTTTTTGTTTAACATAGAATAAATATTATAACCCCCTGTAGTTCATAATTGGATATTATCTCTGGGGATTATCTTATTCTTATTGCGACCACCACTTGTATATTTTATTAAATACATCGTATCTTAAAAAATCGTTATAAAACACGAGAATTAACAACAGGATAATAATGCTAAATCCTATCTGAGTGACTATCCTTTCTGTCTGGACGCTTAGACGCTTTCGTCTTATCTTTTCTATAAAAAGTAATAGGAGATGACCACCATCCAGAACGGGTAAGGGCAATAGATTAAAAATAGCCAGACTCATACTGATTACTGCAACAACCTGGATAAGAGGTATAATTCCTAGATTCGCCGCCTCTTTGGTAATATAAAAGATCCCCAACGGTCCAGTTACAGATTGACGAAAGGATATTCTACCCATAGCAATCCAAAGCAATGACTTTAAAGTAACTCTGGTAAGAAGGAATAATCTCTCCCCGGCCATAAAGAATGAACCGACTAATCCGTATCTTCTATTGACAAACTCCCCCGCCGGTTTAATTCCAATTAGACCAATTGTCTTCTCTTGCCCCCAGATAGTATTCACCCTCTGCTGCTTTATCCTAACCAGGATATTAATTCTCTGATTATTGCGCAGAACAGCAAGATTGACAAATTCTCCCTCGGCCTTGCCCTGAATGATATTCTGTAATTCCTCCCATGTCTTTACCTCTTGATCATTTACAGCAAGTATCTTATCTCCGGGCTGTATACCTGCCTCCTGTGCACCAAAATTATCTACCAGGTTACCTACGCGACAGGATAAAGTGGGAAAACCTAAAAAGAAAATTAGCCAAAAGCAGAAGAATGCTAAGATATAATTTAACAACGGGCCAGCGAAAATTATTCTTGCTCTCTGTCCTACGGATTTCGAGAGATATTCACCCGGTTGACCTTTAAATTCTTCTGGGCTATCCCCTGCTAATTTTACAAAGCCCCCTAAGGGAATGATGCATATTGAATATCTCGTATCAGCCATCCTCCAACTGCAAATCCGTGGACCAAAACCCAAAGAAAACTCCTCAACTATAACACCACTCCTTTTGGCTACTACAAAATGTCCAAATTCATGTACAAAAATAAGGATACCTAAAACTAATACAAAAATAGCGAAGAACATATTAATAACCTCTGATTATCTCCTCTGTCCTTACTCTAGCCCAATTATCTGTATGCAGTATCTCATCCAAGCTTGGATCAGAAATGCTTTTGTGGCTCTCCATTACACTAGCGATTACTCTGGGTATATCAGTAAAATTTATCCTGTTATTTAAGAACGCCCCTACAACAATCTCATCGGCAGCGTTGAGTACACACGGCATTGTCCCTCCCTGTTTTGCCGCGGAAATAGCCAATCGTAAACAGGGAAACATACGGACGTTAGGTCTCTGAAAATGTATATTTTTTAATTTGAAAAAATTTAATGGTCTAAGAGTGTTTTTTAAATGCTGTGGATAGGTAAGGGCATATTGGATAGGTATACGCATATCTGTAATAGAAAGTTGTGCCAAAATTATTCCATCATGAAATTCAACCATTGAATGTACTATCGCCTCCGGATGAATAATAACTTCTATCTGGGATAACTCTAAATCAAACAACCACATAGCTTCAATAATCTCCAGTCCTTTGTTCATCAAGGTTGCTGAATCAACAGTAATCCTTCTGCCCATTCTCCAACATGGATGAGAAAGCACATCTTGCACACTTATATTTTTTAATTGTCTATAATTATAACCCTTAAATGGCCCGCCCGAAGCTGTAAGATAAATTTTTCTTATCTGTCCCCTGTTTTTACCCTCCAAACATTGCCATATTGCGGACTGCTCACTGTCTACGGGTAAAATCCTGATTTGCCTTTTTTTAATCTCGCGCATAATTATTGCCCCAGCAATAACCAAGGCCTCTTTATTAGCCAAAATGACGGTCTTCCTGGAAGCGATTACTTCCAGTAAGGGCAGAAGAGCGCTACTGCCGGATATAGCCAATACTACTGTATCGGCTTTAGATTTATGGATTAAGTCTATCAATCCCTTCTGCCCGCTAAATACATAACACGAAGAAGATAAACTTTTTTTAGCTCTCCTTGCAGAGGACTCATCAACCAAACAAATATATCTAGGGCGCAGAGAATCTACCTGCCTTAATAAGGTCTGCGTATCTGAATAAGCGCTTAGTCCTACTACCTGAAATCTCTCAGGGAGAGACTCAATAACCCTAATGGTATTGCGCCCGATTGAACCCGTAGAGCCCAATATGAGAATACGCCTCATATTAAAAATTAAAATTAACCTGGAAGTCCAAAATGCAGAATCCAGAAATAAAATACCGGTGCGGTGAATAAAAGGCTATCTATACAATCCAATGCTCCACCTAAACCTGGAAAAAACCACCCCGAATCTTTAACCCCGCAGTCACGCTTCAATAATGATTCAGATAAATCTCCTAACTGACCCAGAACACCTAAAAGAAAACCAACTATTGCAAGATGTAAATAGGAAAAGTTGGCAGGCATAAAGAATCTTCCCGCTAAGGCAGCAAGTAAACTAAATAAGATACCTCCCAGGAAGCCCTCTCTGGATTTATTAGGACTAACTCGAGAAATCAAGGTATGTCTACCGAATCTGCTACCTAACAAATAGGCACCAATATCTCCGGCCTTCGTTATTAAAACTACAGTAGATAAAATACCTGCCCCGTAGTCTAAATATCTTATTTTAATAAGAAAGGTCATAAACCAAGGTATATAAAAGATCCCAAAGATAGTAACTGATAAACCGACTATAACCCCATTTGTCTGACGGCGACGAAATTGGATTAACATAAGAGACAAAAGCGCCAGGGTAATAAATAATAACTCCCAACCCCTGGTGACTTCGAAACGTAAACTTACCGAGAGCAGAATCATGAGCCCTATACATAAACCAAAATATTTAAAGATTACTATTCCTTTATTTTCCACCATACTGAAAAATTCAAATAAGGCAAGCAGTGCAAAAAACATCACAGCTAAGCTGGTCATCCAATCAAATATTATGGAAACAATAATAAATAAAACCAGAAATATTGAGGTGAATAAACGCTTCATTATCATATATGGCCGAACCTTCTTTCTCTTCTCTGATATTCACTGATTGCTCGGATTAAATCTTTTTTGGTAAATGCAGGCCAGTATTTTTCTACAAAATACAACTCCGCATAGGCAAGCTGCCAAAGAAGAAAATTACTCACCCGTAACTCTCCACTCGTCCTAATGATAAGGTCGGGTGGAGGTAAATCGGGTGCATAAAGAAATTGTGAGAATGTCTTCTCGCTCAATTGATTTATACTGTATACACCCTCCTGGACCGCACGGGTAAATTTAACCGCCGCATCAACAATCTCGGTACGCCCTCCGTAATTGAATGCCAACACTACCGTTAAGGTATTATTCTCTGCGGTGAGTTCCTCTGCCTGTTTAATCTTCGCCAATAAACCAGACGGGACCGGTTCCTCTCTGCCTATGACTCTTAAACGAATATCATTTCTATTAAGCTCATCTACCTCCTCGTCTAAGAAGCGTGAAAATGTACGCATAAGTATATTTATCTCTCTCTTCGGCCTATTCCAATTCTCCATGGAGAAGACATAAAGCGTAATTATCTTAATACCTAATTCAGCGGCACCCCTAACTATCTCTTTTACGCTCTTGATGCCCGCACGATGGCCAGCACTACGGGGTAAACCTCGCTCCCTTGCCCAACGGCCATTTCCATCCATTATTATAGCAACGTGATATGGAATATTCTTCCTATTCAGCATAATAAAATAATACAATATCAAATATTAAAATATCTCGCCCCGTATAGATTATTCTTGATATACCCACAATTTCTCATTTTTAATCTATTGATGCACTCGATAATCTATCTCTGGGAAAATGTTATCTTTATACTCAATATCTGAAAGCCAAGCCTCATCGATAGAATTGGACTTAATACTGTCGTATAGGCGAGTAAATCTCAATAGATGCTCTTTTGTCCTACGTATAGCATAATCAGTATGTGTACCTACGGCCATAATAAATGCCCAATCGGAGCTCTGAGCAAGGAGTAATTCTCGCAAGAGCTGATTTAATCCTCTTCTTAAAAGCCCATCCGCATTAGGATATCTTTTGACTAATTCTGTCATACGCGCTGAAGCCATATGCAAATGACGGTAAATCCAATCGTTGCAGCCTTGAAGCCAGACCTCAGAATAACCCTTCCATCCCCAGCTAGACATAGAGGGTGTGATAACCTGATTGCGTGGATTTTCTGACAAATATTCAGAAGGAGTGATCATTCTAATTATATCTTGATCAAAGCTAATTTTACGGATAAGAAAATTCAGCCATTGCGGTCCCTCAAACCACCAATGCCCGAACAGCTCTGCATCATAAGGAGAAACAATAATGGGTTTTCTGCCCATAATATTATAAAGGTACTCTATCTGTCTTTCCCGGTTAAACATAAAATTACCT
>JAOZPD010000056.1 GCA_029932935.1 Candidatus Omnitrophota bacterium
ACTACCGCCTACTCCATTAGTCACTTTGAAGAAGGCAGAGGAGATCGCGCGTAAGAAATTAAGATATGTTTATCTGGGTAATGTGTAGCAGCAAGACACCTTCGCTATATAATTGCCAACATCATAACAATATGTCTATTTTAGCGGTTTAAAAGCATTCTATGTCAGAAGCAATTATGCCAATTAAGGGATACATAGAATATAAACGTAGAGAATTTTGTAGGGATGTTAAATGTCCAGTACAGCTTACTCTTGAGAATCAACAGCAGGGCTCTGAGTCATATGAGAAAATCAGACAGATATGTAAAACTAATTGTAGATATACCACTTACCAATTCCACCATTGGTTGATGGATAATGGCTATTTAATATTTAGGCCAGATAAAAAATAAATATATATTATCCAAGAAATAAGTTTTCTAATATTTTAAGGAGGTATATAAAATGGATTGGGGTATGCGGAATCGATTAAGTAAACTTATTCAGTCTGATGGGCACTGTTTCTTTTTGCCTATAGACCACGGTTATTTTCAAGGGCCTACGCATTGTTTAGAGAAACCGGCAAAGACCATAGAGCCGCTCTTGCCTTACTGCGATGCCCTTTTTGTTACGAGAGGTGTTCTGCGTTCGTGTATAAATGCCGGTATTAGTAAGCCTATAATTTTAAGGGTATCCGGAGGCACCAGCATGGCAGGTAAGGATTTAGCTAATGAGGGTATTACTACCTCTATTGAGGAGATTATCCGTCTTAATGCTACTGCCGTTGGTGTTTCTATATTTATAGGTAGCGAGTATGAGCGCGATACACTATTAAATCTTTCCCGATTGGTTAATGAATGCGAAGGTTACGGTATCCCTGTAATGGCTGTTACAGCGGTAGGTAGAGAGATGGAGAAGCGAGAGGCGCGTTATCTTGCTTTGAGTTGTCGTATTGCCGCAGAGTTGGGAGCTAGGGTAGTAAAGACATATTGGTGCGAGAAGGATTTTGAGAAGGTTGTGGATGGTTGTCCTGTTCCAGTGGTTATGGCTGGTGGTCCTAAGTGTAGAACAGAACGTGAGGTATTCGAATTTGTTTATGACGGTATACAGAAAGGAGCGGTTGGTATAAATTTAGGGCGGAATGTCTGGCAGGATTCTCATCCTGTGGCTATGGCCAGGGCTTTACAAGCCATTGTTCATGAGAATGCTAATGTTGAGGCAGCAGTTGAGATATATAGTGGTGAGGCAAGATAATGACATTGATGAATAAATATTAAGGGGAGAGTATATGTGGGTAGCGGTGTATTACAATAACCGTGATATACGCCTGCAGGAGAGGCCTATGCCGAAGATCAATAGCGGTGAGCTTCTGGTAAAAGTTTTAGCCAGCGGCATATGTGGTACTGATGTCCTGGAGTGGTATCGGCTTAGAAGGGCTCCTTTAGTATTGGGCCATGAGATTACAGGAGAGATTGTCGAAGTGGGTGAAGGTATAGAGCGGTTTAAAATGGGAGATAGGGTTTTTGTTTCCCATCACGTACCTTGCAATACCTGTCGTTACTGCTTAAGCGGACATCATACTGCCTGTGAGACATTGCATACCACTAATTATGAGCCCGGTGGTTTTTCCGAATATATACGAGTGCCACAGCTTAATGTAGACAGAGGGGTATTTCTCCTGCCGCAGGAGATTTCTTTTGAGGAGGGGACATTCATCGAACCCTTGGCTTGCGCTATACGTGCACAGAGAACTGCACAGCTGCAACCAGGACAATGCGTACTTATTCTCGGTAGCGGGATATCTGGATTGCTTCATTTATTACTGGCGCGTGCCCTGGGTGCTGGTAGGATAATCCTGACAGATATAAACGAATTCCGCCTTAATGTTGCACAGAGATTTGGAGCCTATGCGGTAATAAATGCGCGTGAGGATGTACCTACTCGTTTACGCCTGATCAACGACAATAGATTGGCCGATATAGTGATTGTATGTACCGGAGATTTGGCCGCTTTTGTTCAGGCATTACATTCAGTTGAACGCGGTGGAACCGTTGTCTTCTTTGCCTCCACAGAGCCAGGCGTTACTTTACCCCTTCCTATTAATCAATTCTGGCGTAATGAGATAAGATTGATGCCTTCTTATGGTAATAGCCCCTTAGATGCTGTCATAGCTATAGAATTAATCCGCACAGGCCACATACACGTTACTAACATGATTACCCATCGGTTGAGTCTAAGAGAAATATCTCTTGGTTTTCGTCTTGTTGCTGAGGCCAAAAATTCACTCAAGGTGATTATCCAACCACATAAATCTTCTTAAACAACTTTTTATATCCTCATTTCAAGTTATTATATACTTTTGAATAAATCTTATCTGCTTTTAGGCAAGATTTGTCCGGTGTACCTTATATAGGTGCGTGGTTTATTTTTTAATTCAACGAGGAATTGGGTGAAGAAATTTTGTTTCTTTTGCTCTAATAACCTTCTGGCAAAACTCTCCTTCTCTTGTTGATATTTTTTTTCGTCAGGTAATATATGTTGGTTGAGCTTGACTATACAGAAGCCAGAGGTAGTCTGTAATATCTTACTGGTTTGTTTCTCTTCTAAATCTAAAACAGCCTCAAAGAATATATCTGAATCACCCAGGCCATTTACGTAACCTCGACGTTTAAATAATTCCGTGGTGCCTGTTTTCAGGTTTAATCTCTTGGCAGATTCAGTGAAGCCGTAAGTTTCTATCTGGCTACGGCAAGCATCCAGCTTCTCTTTGGCCATATTACTCGCCTTCTGATGGCGCAATCTTGAAGATACCTTATCCTTGACCTCTTCAAAGGGCAAGACGTATGGGTCTCTTCGCTGTTTTAATTGTAAAAAATATACTGTATTCACGTCCACCTGGATAGGCTGCGGCCATGCCTCGTCTCCCGGCTTTAATTCAGGCAGTATCTTAGATATTTCTGTTGACCATCCGATATGGGGTATTGGTTCATTGAGACTAAAAAAACCGGTCTCTTTAAGTTCTAACCCCATTTTCTTAGCTATCTCTTGTAATCCAACACCTTGGTTAATTAATTGTGTAATCTCACCGATTACCGCTTTATCATTTTCTATAGTAATATATTCCAGATTAAACGAAAGAGGTTTGTTAAATTCTTTAGAGTGTTTATTATAGTACTCTAATAGTTCCTGTTCCTCGATAGAGACCTCCGGGAGGAAATCCTCGGAAGATGTGCATATATAATCAAGACTAATCTGTTCGTTATCCTTAATGTAAGCATTTCTGATTTCCTCTTTCTCTAATGCGACTTGTCTTGTTATCTCTTGATACAATTTGGCGATGGTAAGATTGTCGCGTATCTCTTCTTCAAATGTACGAGGTTTGGTGCGGAAGATATAGGTGATTACCTCTCGATAGAGTGCCGGATCAAATTTACCGTCTCTTTGAAAAAAGGGATACTGTTTTATAGAATCTATGACCTCCTTATTACTTACTCTTATTCCTCTTCGCTTGGCCTCGATGAGCAAGATTATTCTGTCCCATGTCTGTGCTTCTAGATTAAGATATTTTTCTAATTTCGCTAGCTGTTCCTGGCCAAGCTGGATTAAATATTGATTTCTTATTGCCTTATAATTTCTTAAATATTCTTGAAGACTTATCGATTTTCCGGATATCTTGCCAAGATACATAGATTTTCCTCTGTTGCGTAATGCAGAGCCGATCCCCCATAGACAGAAGGCAGGTATAATTACTATTGCAAGAACTATCCAGATCTTTTTAGCAGTTTTCTTACTACGTAAAGCCTTAAGCATAGGTCTATATTATAAATATATTTTTTTTACTTTACAAGATAATATTCAATCTGTATAATACAAAACGGTGAAGAGGCGAGGAGCAGGTAAAATAAGGAGGGTTTGGTTAATAAATCCTCGTACGAGAATAAAAAAGAGTAAAAAGCTGTATAAGCGCCAAAGGATAAAAAGAGAATTTAAGAAATACTTAAAAGAAGAGTTTTAAGACATGAAAACACTCAGATTGGGTTTACCTAAGGGTAGCTTGCAGGAAGCGACCTTTAGAATATTTACCCACGCCGGTTTTAATCTAAGAATATCAGAGCGTTCTTATCTGCCTTCCATTGATGACCCGGAATTAGAGACTATTCTTCTGCGAGCTCAGGAGATGTCACGCTATGTGGAAGATGGAGTTTTAGACTGTGGTATTACCGGTGAGGATTGGATTATGGAGAATGATTCTGATGTGGTACGCCTGGCCGAGTTGCCTTATTCCAAACAGAGCTTAAGGCCCGTACGCTGGGTGCTGGCCGTCCCTGAGAATTCTTCCATAAGGAGCGTACGCGATCTAAAGGGAAAGCGCATAACCACGGAGCTAGTTAATGTTACCAAGCGATTCCTACAGAAGAATAAGATAAATACACATATAGAGTTTAGTTGGGGTGCTACTGAGGCGAAGGTCGGGGCAGGTCTGGCAGATGCCATTGTAGAATTAACCGAAACAGGAAAGAGCCTTAAGGCAAATAAATTGAGAGAGATAGCAACTATTTGTGAATCCAGGACAAAATTCATTGCTAATAAAAAATCATATAGGGATTTATCTAAGCGCAATAAAATGGAAGAGATAATCTTGCTTCTTAAGGGAGCAATTGCCGCTCAGCAAAAAGTCGGATTAAAAATGAATTTGAAAGAGTCTGATCTAAAAGAGGTAATTACTAAGTTGCCCGCTCTTAAGAAGCCAACAATTTCTCCGCTTACCACTAAAGGCTGGTTAGCTTTAGAAACAGTAGTGGACCAGAGGTTAGTCCGGGGATTAATCCCCCAATTGAAGAAGGCAGGAGCAGAGGGTATAATCGAGTATTCTTTGAACAAGGTGATTTATTAATAGGGAGACGCTGGTTTACAATCCTTTAAATTAGGAGGAAAAGGGATAAGATGCCTTGCGGTAGGAAGAGAAAGTTAAGAAAGATTCGCACGCATAAACGCAAGAAGATGCGTCGCAAATTAAGACATTTAAAGAAACGAGACTGGGCATAATCTTTAGCAATGCGGCGTATCGGGTTATCTTTGTATTGCAAATTTTATAAGAGCTGTTTTTTCGCATCTGAAGAGTTGTCAAGTAAGATACAGATTTTTTATTTTCTTGGTAAAAGGCTGTTTTATATATCAAAGAGATATATTTCTAATCTTATTCTAAATAGAGACAAGATAGGAGGTATATATAAATTAATCCCTATCTTGTTTTTTGTCTTTTTAGTTTTTATATTGAATATATCGAATTTAGAGGCAAGGGAGAAGACGCTTGCCAGGATTTTGTCCCATTATATTAAAGCAGGTATTGCCGAGCGTCTAAACCAACTTGATAGCGCAGTAAGAGAGTATAAGACAGCATTAAGAGGCGATTACAGTAGTCCCTATATACATTTAAGATTAGCGATAGTCTTATTAAAGCAGAATGAACTTACACGGGCAATTGAGGAATTGAGATTAGCAATAAAGTATTATGATGGCTTGTCTGATGTATCAGCTCAAAAGAGTTTTCTTGTAGAGACGCATACACTGCTTGCTTTAGTCTATTCCCTTCAAGGAGACCTTGATAAGGCAACCGCAGAGTATGAGACGGCCCTGCAAGGGGCACTCGCCATTGACCCCCAGAATATACGGATACATAAGAGCCTTGCACAGGTATACTTACGTAAAGGAGAGCTTTCTAATGCAGAGAGGACATATCGTTTTATCCTAGATCTTTCCCATAATGATGCCGAATCTCATTTCTTTCTTGGTACTATATACGAAGAACAGAATAAAAGAAAAGAAGCAATCGAAGAATTTAAGAAAGCCCTTAAGTATAAACCAGAATATCCCGATGCATTGAATTCCTTAGGTTATATTTATGCTGAGGAGTCAATTAATTTGGAGGAAGCTGAGCAAATGTTAAGGAAGGCCTTGCAGTATGACCCAAATAATGGTGCTTATATTGATAGCCTGGGTTGGATTTATTTCAAGCAGGGAGAATATGATAAAGCGGTTCAGGAATTGGAGCGTGCCTCTCGGTTATTGCCAGACCCGGTAATTTACGAGCATTTAGGCGATGCTTATTTTAAACAAGGAGATGTAGATAGGGCTAGGGAGAACTGGCAGAAATCTTTAGAGGTGGATTCGCAGAAAAATATACGTATTGAAAAGAAATTGGAGGAGTCTGAATAATGGTATATTCGTCACAACAGATAAAAAGATTGGAAGGGATAGCCAAACAGATTAGACGTTTGATTATTCAGATGCTGATGCGTGCTGGTTCTGGTCATCCCGGGGGTAGTCTCTCTGCTACCGATTTATTAACGTGCCTTTATTTTGGGAATTATTCCGATGGTTCTCCTTTGTTAAGATATAATCCCAAACATCCAGAGTGGCCAGAGCGAGACCGTTTTCATATGTCTAAGGGGCATTGTTGTCCTCTCTGGTATGCGATATTGGCTAAGACAGGATATTACCCGGTTGAGGAATTATGGACCTTGAGGAAATTGGGTTCTTTACTCCAAGGACATCCGGACCGGCGTACGCCTGGGGTGGAGGTCGCTAGTGGTTCGCTTGGTCAAGGTTTATCGGTAGGGTTAGGAATGAGTCTGGCAGCAAAAATAGATAAGCGAGATTACCGGGTATATGTCCTCTTGGGAGATGGTGAGATTCAAGAGGGTAATATCTGGGAGGCAGCGATGGCGGCGGCACACTATAGTTGCGATAATCTCTATGCTATTCTGGATTATAACCGTTTTCAGATTGATGGCAAGACAGAGGAGATTATGAATTTGGAGCCTATACTTGATAAATGGAAGGCCTTTGGTTGGCATGTTATAGAGACAGATGGACATAGCATAAAGGATATACTCTGTGCTTTTGAGCAGGCCAGAGATAAAAAGGGAAAGCCGAAGATTATTATCGCCCACACTATTAAAGGTAAAGGAGTCTCCTTTATGGAGAATGTGGTTGATTTTCATGGTAGGGCTCCCACTGCCCAAGAAGCAGAGATTGCTCTTAAAGAACTAGAATAATTAAAGAGATTGTCGTTTGTAAAATATGATATTGTTGCCTTATAGATAGTCTTGGAGGAGGAGAATGGTTAATGTAGAATTGTTGTATCAGCGCGACATATACGGTAAAACACTAGTTGAATTAGGTAGAGTGAATAAGAATATTGTAGTCTTAGATGCCGATTTATCTGGTTCGACACGAACCAGTTTTTTCGCTAAGGAATTTCCTGAGAGATTCTTTAATTTTGGCGTAGCTGAACAGAACATGATGGCGACTGCTGCTGGTCTGGCCAGTTGTGGCAAGATTGTATTCGCTTCCACATTTGCTATGTTTGCCACAGGACGAGCCTGGGATCAGGTGAGAAATACAGTTTGCTACAACAATTTTAATGTTAAGATTGTTGCTTCTCACGCCGGTATTACGGTAGGAGAGGATGGCTCTAGTCATCAGGCATTAGAGGATATTGCCATGATGCGGATTATTCCTAATATGAAGATTATTGTTCCTTGTGATGGACCCCAGACACGCGATGCAATTGTCACCGCAGTCAATCGGTCAGGACCATTTTATATTCGCTTAGGAAGAGCGAAATTCCCTACAATTGAAGGTAAGGGTAAATTTGAATTCGGCAAGGCAGAGGTATTGAGGGAGGGAAAAGACGTTACGCTGATTGCCTGTGGTTTGATGGTTAATTCTGCGCTTCAGGCTTCTGGAATTCTGTCTAAAGAAGGAGTTAAGGCAGGAGTGATTAATCTCCATACCATAAAGCCCATTGATAGTGATGCTATAATAAAAGCAGCCCTTCAGACGCAGCGGATTGTTGTTTGTGAGGAGCATAGTACAACGGGCGGATTGGCTTCTTGTATCGATGAGGTAATAAGTGGAGTTTGTTCGGCCAGGCTTATACGTGTAGGAATAAAAAATCAGTTTGGTCAATCAGGCACCCCTAAGGAGCTTTTAGAGAAATATGGATTGACCTCTCAGGAGATTGTCAAAGCCGCTCGTTCGCTACTTTAATAAAAATAAAAATGCTACCGAGGCTCCTATAGAACATTTGTGAAGAGTTTAAATTTATATTCTTACGCTAAGTTGAATTTATATTTGAATGTTCTTAAGAAGAGATCGGATAATTACCATTCTATCTTTACCCTGTTTGAAAGAGTCAGCCTTTATGACAGGATTATATTAAGACTCCTGCCACGTAGGGAAATTAAGATGGTTTTATCCGGTTTATCTATACCATCTGGTAGAAAGAATTTAGTTTTTCAAGCAGCTAGTTTGTTGCAGAAGAGACTTCAGGTAGAAACAGGTGTAGAGATAGATATTAGAAAACGCATACCAGTATCTGCAGGCTTGGGTGGCGGTTCAAGTAATGCAGCCGTTGTTTTGGCCGGATTAAATCAGCTATGGCAGCTGAATCT
>JAOZPD010000009.1 GCA_029932935.1 Candidatus Omnitrophota bacterium
AATTCATAAAATCTTTCTTTCTTTCTATAAAGTTTGTAATAAGGAATATTGTTGCCGGAAAATCATATCTTTTTAAGATTGGATAAGCATAAACATAATTATCTTTATATCCATCATCTATGGTAATGACTACGGTTCTATGTCTGAACTTTCTCTTATTTTTGATTCCCTCGACTAACTCATCCAGGGAAAGCACATTATAATTCTTTCTTTTAAGATACGCCATTTGTTTACTGAAGTTCTCAGGAGTAACAAAGAGAGAGTTATTTTCGTATCCAAAGCGGTGATACATAAGAATCGGGACTACGTATTTAGGATATAACCAAAAACAATAGAAAGTCCCCAGAAAGAAGGATGCAGATACAATTACAAGTATAATTATCTTTACGAGTCTTTTCATAATTATATTCTCATTCTTATTGCTTGCGAGAGAGATTGTTAGTTCATTTATTTCCAGTTTACAATGCCACTAATTATAACATAGAATGTCATTTAAGTAGTAAATATTTTCTCTTTTTGAGTACTCATCTGGGTTCTATATTTATACCGGCGAAATCCAGGGAGCCATCCGGTAATTCCTGTAGCCAACCATTAGAGATGCCAGAGGCTTCCATTGCTCTCTTTGCCATATTATACTCCTGTTGCGATATGTATCGTGAGAGCTCGGGAATATTACCTGCTTTATAACAGGGGGTATACTGGCTCATTAAGCTTATATGAGTCTCTGGTGATATCTCCAGAGCGATAAAACGCATAATTTCGTTCGTACCTGAGATGTTATCCGGTAATACCAAATGGCGGATGATAATCCCTTTATATATCAGGCCATGTTTATCGAATTTAGCAGTTCCTACCTGTTTATACATTTGTTTAACGGCGGCTTTATTAATCTCAGGGTAATCTGCTGCATTCGAATACCTCTTTGATATACAATTCTCAGAATAGCGCATATCAACTAAGAATATATCTATAATATTATCCAGGAGCATAAGTATTTCCGGTAATTCATACCCGCTTGTATTATAAATCAAAGGCAATCTCAATCCTTTGGGTATAGCTATAGATAGGGCTTCTAAAATTTGCGGCATAATATGAGTTGGCGTGACAAGATTTATATTATGGCAACCTACTTGCTGCAGGTCCAACATAACTTGTGCTAAATCCTCTAATTTTATTTCCCTACCTTGATTTAGCTGACTGAATTTATAATTTTGGCAGTAGACGCAAGACATATTACACCCGGAAAAGAAAATTGCCCCAGAGCCACGATACCCAGAAATGCACGGCTCTTCTCCAAAGTGAGGCATATAACTATAGATACGCGGAAGATATCCAGAATTACAGAACCCCTTTTGGTCGCTTAGGCGATTTATGCCGCATCTACGTGGACAGATTGAACAGGACTCGATTAGTTTAAAGGCCTGTTTAATTCTTTCTTCTAATTGGCCGCGGAGATAAAGTTCTAAATAAGAGGGTTGCATTGTGAATGTGATATTTGATGAGAATATATTTCTCTTATATTATTAAAAATATTAATATATTCTGAGGTTTTATAATCAGGATAAGTCCATTCCCATGGGCGAAAGGCCCTCTTCTGATAGAAAAGCGTAACCTCAGCATGTATCCCTTTGCACAGATAGATTCTGTGTTTGTAATCCTTGGTAGTGGCAAGAATTACTTTATTCAGCGTTACGATTCCCGGATCTATATTAATCTTCCTTTTATCTTGAAAACAAAACCTCATTTCAATTCTCTTAGTAATAACCTTGATCTTTGCTAATCTTTCTTCCTGTATGAGACTGGCAAAGCTTATAAATTTCCGTTTGAGATTTGCTCCGAGCTCTTTTTCGTAATAATTGGTGTGATTGAAGGGTAGGAGTTGGCTTTCGAAATCTATCGGTCCAAACTTATTTTTTAAGACAGACTTGGCCGCAGAATATATCCTCTCGTCAGCGAAAATAAAACCAATGAATAATTTCACCGGACTTCTTCTGAGAAGTATTTTCATAGATATTGCTGGACATATTGCACTAATTTTGATTTATCAGATGGCTTTAATCTGTTGAAATAAATAGCGATATTGTATTCATTGCTATTTTGAGGGTTTTCTTCTGTTCTGACCACTACTCCCCGACAACGCACATTGTATACTCTATTTCTGTTGTTGGTTTTGACCGGTAATAGCAGAACGACGGATATCAATGAAAATGGGGGGATATATTTATTTATCGTGCAGTACGCCCCGATGCAGCTTATATTATGGGTTTGTCCGACCAGGTCATAATCATCTAACTTTATTTTGAGAGGGACTTGACGGACAACTCTAGGGGAACGTCTTCTTTCTATTCTATTATTTGAAGAAAGCATAATTATTCTTCGAATTTTATGATGTAGGGAGAATTATGTTTTTTGAGAATCTTCCTTTGATGACGCAATACTCTTTCGCCAGCATTTTTTATTGCAGTAGAATTTTTGGTTTCTATAATAACGTTTGACTTTTTTGATTGGTTTTCCGCAGGCAGGGCAGTTAATTTGTTCTTCTTTTTTCTTGGTGGCCATTTTTAAAAAGTATTAATTTGACACTCATTAAATCTCGGCGTAATCGTATTAATATAATCCGAAAGTAATATTTTATCCTGAGAGTTAATGTCGATAAACTCTACGCCCATCTGATATCTTTTCGAGTCCGGCAACGCCTTGACCCAGATAACCTTACCGACAGAATTTATCACCTTTGATAAAATATTTAATTCAAGATTAAGGTTTATCCCCTGAGGAAAGAATCTATCTACATTTAATCTCGCTCCGGCTAAACTGACATTGTCAGTTAAGGCGGAAGCAAAAAACCCACCTCTTTTTATTTGATAGCGGATAGGAAATTTAGCGTTTATTCTCGGAAATTTTCTCTTTTCTTTTTTTGTATTATTATCCACGGCAAAAATTCTAACATAGAATTATTGCCTTGTCAAGAATTTGTGATATACTAAAAACAAACGAGGTATATATTTTATATGTATTGCGAATATTATGGATTAAAAGAAAAGCCGTTTAACATTACCAGTGATCCCTCTTTTTTCTATTTAAGCTCTTCTCACCGCGAGGCATTATCGCATCTTACATATGGAATTAATTCGCGTAAGGGAATAATTGTCATTAGCGGCGAGATTGGTACCGGGAAGACTACGCTCTGTCGTGTTTTTTTAACTCAATCGCAACAGAATAACATAAAAACAGCCTTTATCATTAACCCAAACTTTTCTACTAAGGAATTATTGGAGGCAATAATCGCTGACTTTGGTATCTCTGTACTCAGAAAAACAAAACTGTCTCTAGTTGAACAGTTAAATCAATTTCTCTTAAAAGAAACAGCGCGCGGTTATAATGCTGTCTTAATTATCGACGAAGCACAGAATTTAAAACCCAACCAATTAGAAGAGATACGCCTACTGTCGAATTTGGAAACTGATAAGGATAAGCTTTTGCAGATTGTGCTTATCGGGCAGCCTGAGCTAAAATTCAAACTTAATTTGAGTAATCTGATTCAACTACGACAGAGGGTAGTGGTTAGTTATCATATTAAACCATTAGAAAAGAAAGAGTTGAGGGATTATATAAGTCATCGCTTGAAAGTCGCTGGCTCTGACCCTGAGAAGATTGTGTTTACCGAAGAGGCTCAGGAGATGATATTTAATTTCTCTAAGGGGACACCTCGCTTGATTAATATATTGTGTGATAGATGCCTCCTTGCTGGATTTGTAACTCAGACGAACACAATCGATGGACAGATAGCCGGAACATGTATTAAAGAGCTTGATTCCGGAAGTGCCAGCCCCCCAATAATATGAGTATTATCTACGATGCCTTAAAGAAAACTGAGGCTAAAACAAAAGATATTTCTGATAAACATGCAGAGATAATGACGCCCGCAGCCAACCGTTTTAAATTTCTTCGTATAATTTATGTCATCTGTATATTGATTATAATGGCCTCAATAGGGTTTTTTATGGGTAAGGAGACGCCTGATAATAAATCTTCGCAGCATTCTGCGAATTCAAAAGAGCGCTCATCCATATCTGTCCAGGTTAAATCATCATCTCTGGATATCAATACTAAAAAGGAGATGCCGCGCTTTGTTAATGAGTTGCCGCCGCTCTTATTAACAGGGTTACTTTTTAGTAATGGAGAGTATGTAGCCTTGATTAACGATAGGATGGCTAAGGAAGGCGATGTTATTGAAGGCGTTCTGATAAAAAAGATAGATTCTGAGGGTGTGGATATTGAATTTAAGGGTATGTCATTTCGATTAAAATATCCTTGATAATATTGATGGGTAAGTCCTGTTTGATTGTAGTCTTGCCCAGGCCTCTAATCAACACCAATCTATTTGTTTTTCCAATAAATTTTTTATCTCTGTAATAAGCACCGATAATATTTTTCAGGGATATTCTGCTTCTGATGGATGTAGGTAAACCTACCATGCCGATTAACCTCTCTATTCTCTCCAGTGTTATCCTGTTAATAAGCTTGAGTTTTCTGCTTATGCGACTGGCTGCTATCATACCCAGCGCTATAGCCTCTCCATGATTATATTTATGATATCCACCCGCCGTCTCGATGGCGTGTCCGAGAGTATGACCAAAATTTAAAATGGTTCTGATACCTTTATCTTCCCTTTCGTCGAGCTCTACAATTTTAGCTTTAATTTTTACGCAAGAACTTACGATAATCTCTATGGCCTGTCTCTCGAGATTGAGGATATGTTGATAATTGCACTCTAGATATCTAAACAAATTTTTATCCTTTATTATTGCATATTTAATCACCTCTGCTAATCCTGCCCTGATTTGACGCAGACCAAGAGACTTCAAAAAGGATAATTCGCTGATTATTAATTTTGGCTGGTAAAATGTACCTACAAGATTTTTACCAAGTTTTAGATCTACGCCTGTCTTTCCTCCGACGCTGGAATCTACGCAGGATAGCAGCGTTGTGGGTATTTGAATGTAGGGTATCCCTCTTTTATAAATCGAGGCTACGAATCCGCTTAAATCTCCAATAACTCCCCCCCCAAAGGCGATTACAAGGGTTCTTTTCATTCGGTCATACCGTGCTAAATCTTTGATTATCCGCAGGCTGGTACTTAACGATTTACTCCTTTCTGAATCAGCGACAGTGTCAAAGATATAATTTATGTTAGAGTTTCTTAATGGATTTGATATAGTGCTACCATATTCCCTTTTTATTAACGGATTGGTGATAATATAAGCACTATCCCCTAACCCAAGGCTCCGAATAAGTTTCCCCAACTTCTTTATTACATTGAAGCCAATTATTATCTTATAACCCCGATTATCTAATTTAATACTTATTATCGATGACATCTGTAGCTATTCTCATCCATTCAGGATAATTTATATTCCCAGCATGCTTAGAATTAAACTGACGATAGGCCAGACAAAGGAGTCAAATAACCCCAGAACAATAAGAAGCATTATAATAAAGAAGCCAAAGGGTTCTATCCTGGCATAACTTGAGGCGAGTTCGCGTGGCAATAATCCCATCAAGACCCTCGAGCCATCTAGTGGTGGTATAGGTATTAGATTAAATATCCCCAGCACAATATTAATAATAATAAATGTTTTGATAACAAGGATTATACGGATTAGATGCGGAGATATCGGTATAAGGAACGATAGTATAAAACTTAAGATTATAGCCGAGAGGATATTTGCCAAGGGGCCGCTCAAGCCAATCCATATCATATCCCGTTTAGGGTCTTTTAAGGCCAGGTAGTTTATAGGTACTGGTTTGGCCGCACCGAATATAAACTGCCCACCGCTGGCGATAAAGATAAGTATTGGTAATAAGACGGTTCCGAAGGGGTCTATGTGAGCGAGAGGGTTCAAGGTTAAACGGCCGAGCGATTTCGCTGTACTGTCTCCTAATTTAAAGGCTGCCCACCCATGAGCGAATTCATGTATACTCATAGCTATCATCAATAGGCCGAATGATATAAAAAGGTTGGACAGATTCATTAAATTTTTTGATTATGATGGAGATTTTGCGGATTTTGATTTTTCGGCGGTAGAGGTAGTCTCTTTTTTCTGCACAGCAGGTGTGGCGGACTCTGCTTCTCCTGTAGCAGCTGCTGTAGCTGGGGCAGCCTTTTCTTTTTTAATCTTTATTCTTACGGTTTTTATTTTAGGTAAGGCAAAAATGCTTTGTCCTTCTTTCCAGGAATCCTTCTCCATAAGAATTTTTAATCTTTCTGCCCTTTTAAGCACAGAACGGGTTTTTTTAGTTTTTGCTGAAATATTCAGAGATGGATGAATTGACATGGGCTACAACCTCCTGATAAAGCAGTCTTGATATATCTCTTTCAATCGTATCAAGGCCAGCTTCGCTTCTTGTTTCTTTGAAAAGTTTCCCACACACACGCACATAAACTTACCCACGGGAATTATTAATGCTTCCAGGCCTTTTCTCTTCAGTCTCTCTGCTTCCCTCTGGGCATATGTTTTAGTTTTAAACGTAGCTACCTGGATTGTATATTTTGTTCTCTTCTTCTTTTCGCTAACTACTATTTTGTTACTTTTTTCTACGGTCTTATTCTGCGCATGTAGATTAATAGCAGGTTGATTATCTGAAACTATCGGATTTACTCTATCTTGTTTTTTGATAGTAGCGATATGTTTCCCTTTTTCTACGCCCAACGAGAAAGATATAATTGAGGTAATAAGGACCAAGATGGCAATCGAGACTGCCTTCTCGTGCAGTTTGATAAAAGCAAAAAAATCCCTCTCGCTTTCCCTCCTTTTCTGGCTATTTCGTTCTTGGGATTGTGTTTTAAATAGCTCTAACTGCAATGATTTCTGCATCCTGATATATTATTATATCTTTATTTCAAGTAGTTTTGCAAGCATTTTTTTATTTTCTTTGTTTTAATTGCCTTTAAAAATGCCTCAACAACTTTCGGGTCAAATTGTGTTTGACTTTTCTTCCTTATTTCCTTTATTGCAGAATTAATATCCATCCTTTCGCGGTATGGACGGCCATAAACCATTGCTTCGAAAGCATCAGCCACAGCCATGATTCTTGCCCCAATAGGAATTTGTCCTTTCTTGAGTTTGGAGGGATATCCCGTGCCGTCATAACGCTCGTGATGATGCAGTATTATGGGAATTACCGGCTTGAAAATCTGCAATGATTTCAATATCTTGATACCCTTGGTGGGGTGTCGCCTGATAATCTTATATTCTTTCGGAGTAAGTTTTCCAGATTTGGTAAGTATTTCTATAGGGATATCTACTTTACCGGCATCATGTAAGAGGCTGGCATATTTTAAGCTTTCAATTTGCTTTTCGTTCAGATTCATCTCTCTGCCAATAGCACAGGTTAGGTGAGGAAAATATGGAGAATGAGCATATTCTCTGGGGAGTCGCAAGTCTAATAGCGTAATCAGAGATTTTATTGATCCGAGAATGATTTTCTGTTGCTCTTCATAAAGTTGTATATTTTTAATGCCGATTACAGCCTGTTGCGCTATGGTCATAAGAATCTCCTGTTCCCAGCGGGTAAAGGGCTTATTCCTGTTTCCTTGATGCACAATTATAACGCCCATAACATCTTCTGTAATCAATGGAGCGGCTATGATATTTTTTTGTAGAAACATCGATGATGTACGGATGATTTTCTTTTCAATTCTATTTATAATTTTGACCTTTTCTTCTATAATATATCGTTTACCACGACTGACCACGCATCTTAAGCTGGCAAATCTTTTATTCGGTTCCAATAAAATTATTGAGCAATATTCGATCCCAAATGTTTGACAGATAAGCCTGGATAGACGCAATACCAGATCACGCACACTAAAAGTAGAATTCAAAAGTCGATAAAGACTATGGATGCAGGATAATAGTCGTTTATACCGTTGTGTAGGGATCAAACAGTTTTTCATGTTCGTCTAATGTTGATTTATCCGTCATACCGGCTATATAATCACATACCGAACGATGCAGCCCGAATTCTTTAATATTTCTTTGCACTGCAGGTGGTAATTGCGACGGATTTCTTATATAAGTATTAAATAGCTCTCTGATGAACCTCTTGGCTTTACTGGACATTCTAACTACACGGTAGTGACGATAGAATTTTTCCAGCAATAACTCTCTTAGCGGTTTTCTCTCCGACAACATATATTTACTGAAACCAGCTATTCTATTGTCCATTCTTTTTACATCCCTCCAAGAACGAGGTTTAAATTTCTTGAGGCGCTCCTCTGTAGAACGTATTACATCCGTAACTTGGATATCAATTAGATTTTTAATGATTTGATATCTTCTCTTATTATTATCTATGGCTTTGAACCTTTTACTGATACGCCCGAAAAGCATTCTCCATAGGGATAATTTCAGTAGATCTTTTTCGGACAGGAGTCCGGATGTTAATCCGTCGTCTAAATCGTGGCTATCATAGGCGATTTCATCAGATACATCAACAATTTGCGCTTCCAGCGTAGCCTGTTCATTAGGATGAAACTCCTTTAATCTTACAGACTGATCAAATATAGAGGAATGCTTTATGATTCCCTCTCTTACCTCCCAGCTCAAATTAAGCCCAGGAAAGTTAGGGTATTTTTCCTCTAAGAGATCTACGACTCGCAAGCCCTGAGCATTGTGATTAAATCCTCCCCTTTTACGCATAAGTTCGTTTAATATCTCTTCTCCTGCGTGACCGAATGGTGTATGGCCAAGGTCATGAGCTAAGGCTATTGCCTCAGCCAGATCCACATTCAATCTTAATGCAGAAGCAATAGTCCTGGCTATCTGAGCGACTTCCAGCGTATGGGTGATGCGGGTTCGGTAGGCATCTCCTTCATAAATTACAAAAACTTGTGTTTTGTATTCTAATTTTCTGAAGGCAGCGCTATGGATAATGCGGTCGCGGTCACGTTGATAAACAGAGCGATATTGATGCTCTTTCTCTTGATAGTATCTTCCTCTGGTTTGATAGCTTTTCATTGCATAAGGAGCAAGCAGGCTATCCTCGAATTCTCTGATTTGATTTTGATTTAGCATAAGATTTTAATTTGCGATATAAGTCATCCAATGATTGTGATATCACTTTAGTATTAGTTATAACGGGCATAAAGTTTGTATCTGCTTCCCACCGCGGCACTATATGCAAATGCAAGTGTTCAGGTATCCCGGCACCGCTACATTTTCCTATATTCATGCCCATATTATAGCCCTGCGGTCTTAAAATATCATTTAATCTATTAATCACCTGCCTCAAAGTCTTAAATAAATCTATTATCTCTGCGTCTGTCAATGATGTTATGTCTTCCGTATGCCTATTAGGCGCCACCATCACGTGTCCATTATTATAAGGATAAATATTCAACAGCGCAAAGCTATATTTATTTTTAATAAAAACATAATTGCGTTTTTTTGAAAGTAGGCTTTGGCAAAACAGGCATTTAGTTTGTCTTTTACCAGATGATTTTATATATTTTATTCTCCAGGGCGCCCACAATCGTTTCATTTCTACCCCATACAACAGTTAGATTTTTATAATCTCTGCTTTAATCTCTCCGTCTATCTCAATAATGCCGAACGAATTATAACTTGAAAAATACGTATCAGTAAGACTACCGGGATTAAAGTACAATATCCCATGTCTCTTTTCATTAAACGGGGAATGCGAATGACCAAATATAATTATATCTACCTTTTCATTCTTAAAAAGATTGCTCACAGTCTCAATAAGGTGCGTCGGCGCCCCTCTTCCGTGAGTTACCCCAATTCGCACCCTGCCAATAGAGAATATTTGTTTTTCTGGTAAATGTTTTTTTACTTCCGGCGAATCCATATTGCCACACACTGCCTTTATGTTATTACAGATTGTTTTGAGGGTATCTAAGACGCTTAATTCTACCAAGTCTCCAGCATGTACGATTACATCGGCCCCCCTGAAGGAGTCCAATATCGTCTTTGGAATGCTGTTTGCATGAAGCGGTATATGAGTATCGCTGATAACTACAATCTTCATGACTGTATCTTTAGTTATATATTACGGCACTACTCTTGGCTTGTTGTACAAATCAAAAATAAAATTCAAATCATCTAGATTCCACGTTAATACCTTTTCCTCCATCGCCTTAAGTTTAACGTTACTATCTACTTCGCAGTTTGTAATAATGACCTTCCTGGATGGTTTAGAGTAACGGAATCTTTGGCATTGACTGGCAAAATCGGCAATATCCTTTTCTGTTAAGGTATCTGGTTTAATTGCCATTATCCAGAGGGAGTCCTTTGAGCGTCCGAGAAGGCCCTCACTTAATCTGCTACAATGAGTAAAAGACAAGGTTTTTACTTCATGAAAATGAACAAGTCTTATTTTCTTTGTCCTCATCTGTATGAGTTCATTCTCAAAATGCCGCAGTAGTTCTATTGTCCTCTCCAGCACTGTCTTCCGATTGGCCATAATGAATTGCTCAATCTTTTCCTCAATTCTCTCCCGAAAATTCTTCTTTTGCTCTTCTGTATTAAATGTTAAAGAATCCAATTTCTCCTGATAAACAAATCTGAGCCAGAACGAAAATACACGATCACAGATTACAAAGAAATCTCCTGATTTGCTGATTACATCGTACTCTATAAGCGAATTTAACCTGGATAAAATCTGCGTTTTTGGTTTGTGTAACTTAAGAGCTATGTCCTTTAATCTATTTTGGCCATCTGCTATGAGGTATAGTAATGCTTGATAGTCCTGGGCTAATTTCAGATTAGCCAGACGACTGATATAATTGTTAAAACGCTGATTAAATATTCCTGATTCTACAAATAATAAATCCTGAATGATTTCAGCTAATTTCTTTTTATTGATTGACTCCGAGGTTCCCGATAAAGAATCAATAATAATCTTGAGATTTAGCGGGTACCCACCGGTAAAATGAATAATGAAATCCAGGATACTTTTTTCTATCTTTAGATGAGAGAGATAATGTTTTAAAAATGCCTCAGTAGTCTTCAGGTCGAACGGCGACATCTCAATCAGTTCAAAATTGCCAAAAAGCAAAGCAAGGTGTGAAGAGAGTATCTTCTTTGCCTTGAACTTAGCCGAACTCAGAATTATATATAAGGCATTCTTTTGAATCATCAACATTTTGGAGAACTGTTTGTAAATGTACTTTATGCCCAGGGTTCCTAAATAATGAAATTCATCAAAGATTATTACACAGGACTTACCTGTTTCTGAATATAGTATATCGCAAAGCGATAACAGTTGTATAAAGGCATTTTCTTTATTTTTCCTTTTAGTTTTTAAAGAATTGAGAATTATCTTGATGGCGTCGGTTGTCTTGGGGATAAATTTGTTTGCCTTTGAAATCAGAAAGTCTAAGTCTACGCTTCGAGCGATATTGCTGTTTTCCAAGAAATTATATAGCAGTATCCCTATGAATTTGCGTGCAAATTGTTCATAAGAAAACTCGGGCCTCAATTCTAAATATAGAGGCAGAATTAAGGGGTCGTTGAATTGATTCAAGAAATTTAATACAGTAGAGGTCTTGCCAATGCCTAGATCTCCTATAATAGCCACATTTTGTCTATATCCGTCCTTGATGGCTTTTATGCGCTTTTCTAAAATATTCAAATAGTCTTTTCTACCAAAAAATTCTACCCTGCTCATTTCTAAAAATGTGTGACCATATAAAGCGGGTGAGCGGAATCGAACCGCCATACACAGCTTGGGAAGCTGTTATTCTGCCATTGAATTACACCCGCATTTTATAATTTATGGATTATCGCTAAGTTTTATAGCACAATATTCTCCACACATCGAACATACCTTCTTATGCGATAACCCCTTCTTTTTGCCATAGTAATGCATCGATTTTTGAGGGTTTAACGATAACTTAATTTGCGTGTTCCAGTCACGTTTACCCCTGGCTATGGACATCTCTCTATCCCATTGAAGTGCCGGCTTTATTTCTTTCACTAAATCGCTGCTATGTGCAGCTATGCGCGAAGCGATTATGCCATTCTTAACATCCTCAAGTGATGGTAGTCTTAAATGTTCGGAGGGTGTTACAAAACACAAAAAATCTGCTCCATAACTGGCGGCAATAGCACCTCCTATGGCAGAGGATATATGGTCGTAGCCACTAGCGATATCTGTAACCAGCGGGCCCAGCACATAAAACGGCGCCCCTTGGCAGAGTCGCTTTTCTAATAGAACATTCTGTCTTATTTTATCTAACCTTACATGCCCCGGACCTTCAATCATGACCTGTACACATTTTCCCCAGGCCCGTTTGGCTAACTCTCCTAATGTTTTAAGTTCAGCATTTTGAGCCCTATCGTTTGCGTCAAAGATAGAACCCGGCCTTAAACCATCACCTAAGCTTAATGTAACATCATAGCGATAAGCTATATCCAGGACCCGGTCGAAGTACTTGAACAAAGGATTTTCGCACTTATTCTTTTTCATCCAGCTTGCCAGGATGGCTCCTCCCCTGCTTACAATTCCAGTTAATCTCTTATTATTCCCAGAGAGAAGAGATAAATTTTTCATAGTAACTCCGGCATGAAGAGTAAAAAAATCTACCCCATCGGCAGCCTGTTGTTCTAAGATATCAAATAATTCCTCCTTATGCATCTTTAAAAAGGAACCATATTTTCTTTCAGCATTCACCGCTGCTTCATAGATCGGGACCGTACCAACAGGAAGAGGGCTATATTCAATTATTTCTTTTCTTATTCTTTTTAAATCTCCCCCAATGCTCAAGTCCATAACCGTATCAGCGCCATACTGTATTGCTATTTTTAATTTTTCCAATTCCCTTTTAAGGCTTGGGTTTCCCGACGAGGTACCTAAATTGACGTTTATTTTAGTACTAAGGCCTTCTCCTACAGCGCAAAACTTTGGCAGCCTTCTTTTATTGTTCTGTAATATAACAATTCGCCCTCGAGCGATTCGCTCGCATAATATTCTTAAGTTTAATCCTTCGCGTCGGGATATCGCTTTCATCTCCCGAGAGTACTTCTTATTTTTGGCTAATTCTATCTGCGTCATATCCACCTTTAGATATTATTTAGTCTCGTCAATTAAGCTTTTTAATAATGCGGCTGAGCGCATAACATTTTGCGCACAGCAAATCGCGCTACATAATGCAATCCTTTTTATACCCAGCGATAAAATTATTTTTAAATTTGAACTATTAATCCCGCCTACAGCAAACAAAGGAATTTTAATCTTCTTATTAATCTTTTTTAATATTTTTAAATCTAAAGGGTTTAAATAAGGTTTAATTTGCGTCCGAAATACAGGTCCTATGCTAATATAATCTGCTCCTAACCTTTCAGCCTTTGCCGCCTGGAGGAGATTGCGGCAAGATATACCGATAAATTTATCATTTCCCAGAATTCTTCTTGCATCTTTTAAGGGGAGGTCAGATTGTCCTAGGTGCACACCGTCGGCATCTACAGCCAGAGCAATGTCAGAACGGTCGTTAATCAAGAAAATTATTCCATATTTTCGGCATATCTTTCTTATAATCTTGGCCTCATATAGGAACTCCTTATCGGCAACACCCTCCTCTCGTAACTGAATTAGGTCTACACCGGATTTGACCACTTTTTGAAGAACGGTAATAACATCGCTATGAGGACACGAATTTTTATCCAGGATGAGATAAAGTCGCGAGTTTAAGAGCAATCTCCTTTTCGATTTCATAAGTTTGATATCGTAACCTTTTGAATCTTATAACTGAGTCTTTATTAACGAGTTTGCAAAATTCTTCTAATACGCGGATAGATTCTTTGACCCTTTGTATATTTGCAAAAAACACATCGCGATAGTTGTCTCTTTTTAACTCTATACGCAATACATCCTTACCTACGTCTTGTTTGCTATCACGTTTTCTTATGAGATTCTCCTGTGTGAGTTTTTCGGTGTTGATTATTTTAAAGATTCCATGCCTAAAGTTTTTTAATCTAATAGTTAATCTGCGGTCATTCAGAAGAAAGCGTGTGATCTCCTCGCAGACTCGCAGCCCCTCGGTGGCGCGGTTAAGATTAGCATCTAATATACGATATATCGGTTCTTTAGTAGTTCTCATTAATGATTTTTATAAATTTGGTGCTGGATTGCCCTTTTATATAAGGTATGGTTGCCACATTACCTCCATAAGAGTTAACTATATCTTTGCCTACAATGCTATCTTGACTCCAATCCCCCCCCTTAATTAGAATGTCTGGTTTTAATAATTTAATGACTTCCAGAGGAGTGCTTTGATTAAATGATGTTACAAAATCTACACATTCCAGCGCAGCGATAATCCGCATTCTATTTCTCAATTTCATAACGGGTCTCGCCTTGCCTTTTATCCTCTTCACGGAGCCATCCGAATTCAGTGCTACTATCAATATATCCGCCAATCTCTTGGCTTTCTCTAGATAACTTACATGTCCATAATGCAAAATGTCAAAACAACCGTTTGTAAAAGCGACTTTAAAACCCCTTTTTTTTAACCTTGTAATAATTTTTTTTAACTTTTTAGGAGATTTAATTTTGTTTTTAATTAGCCGCATAATGTTTCCTCTGCTAATTCACAGATGATATGTCCGATAGTAATATGCGCCTCCTGTATTCTGGCTGTAACTTTCGAGGGAATAATAAGAGTTATATCTGCTAACCGTGCCAGCGCACCCCCATCCCCTCCTGTTAAGGCAATAGTTTTAAGATTCATATCCTTGGCTCGTTTTATACCCATTATTACATTTTTAGCTTTGCCGCTGGTAGAGATACCCACCGCCACATCTCCCTTATTACCTAAGGCCTCAATCTGTTTAGCGAATATTACCTCGTAACCATAGTCATTCGCTAAAGAAGTAAGGATAGAGGTGTCGGTGGTAAGAGCCACGGCAGCAAGGGCCTTTCTATCCTTTTTGAATCTTCCCACAAATTCAGCAGCAAGGTGTTGGCTGTCAGCTGCGCTGCCGCCATTTCCAAAGAAGATGACCTTCCCTCCTCTTTTTAAAGAATCGATAATACAATTAACGGTTTCTACTATAGGAGTAATACAAATACGCATCAGCTCTTCTTTAACCTGGATACTCTCCAACAGCTTTTCCTTAATCTTATCTCTCATATATACACCTCTCTGATAATAATTTTACGAACAGTTACTACTGTTTACTGTTTCAAGAATTACATATATCTTTCAGGCGAACCTTTGATTTCTTTAAAATCTGGAGAAAATCCTTCTATTTTTCTGCCAAAGCATATACCAAGATTTTCGTAAAGAGCTACTTGATTTAAATCCACATATCTTTGCGTTATAGCCTCTTCTATTTTCATATAGCGTATTTCTTTGCCCTTGATGCCTATTACGGTGATACCGCTTAATCCTTTCTTGAGAAGCATAACGGCAGCCGCGCCTCCCTCCATGCCAAAATTTACATCGTAAGCTGAGCTCTCTCCACAGCGCACCAGATGCCCAGGGCTCACATGCCTTACCTCAGGGATGATATAAATATCCTTAACAAACATATGGCTTTTTTGCATAAATTTTTCTATCTCCGCATCGGATTTGAATCTTTTTGTAAGCTCTTGACATACATACTTTCCCGCTCCGGCAAGTTTTTTATGTCCAAAGGCGTCAACGCCTGCGCTTTCATCAACGATTTCTTTACCACTGGCATCCTTAAGTCCCTCGGCAACGACTATTATATAGCTGCCCGCATATACATCGCTTTCATGTATCTTTTGTATATATCGCTGCTTTACATGGGTATAGAGAATATCGAAATCCACTGGTATCTCGGGAATTAATATAGCATCTGCGCCGCCACAGATACCGCCGCGAAACGCAGTATGTCCAGCATATCTCCCAAAGACCTCAAGCGCAATGATACGATTATGCGTCACTGCTGTTGTTTTGAGGTCGTTAACAAAATCGGCTATTCTATTTATGGTAGAATCCGCCCCCACTGAATAGGTCTGCAGATCCATATCCATAGTTTTAGGAACATGCACGCAGGGTATTCCATGCTTATAAAGATCAATAATAACGGAACCCGTGTCATCCCCTCCGCTTATTATAAGTGCATCTATACCGAATTTCCTCAATCCCTCTTTTATTCGTTCATATTTCCTCTCATCGGATATCTTTTTTATCTTCACTCGAGAGTGCCCAGCTTCAGAGCCAGCCAATTTGACATTAATTAACTCTGTGCGTATAGGGGTAAGTTGTATTAGGTTATCGAAATCAACTAAATTATACAAGCCAGCATAACCATTCGGTATTATATAACATTCTATGTTTAGATTATTGGCTGTGCCGGCAGCGCCTTTTATTACCGCATTTAGCCCGCCGCAGTCACCCCCGCTTGTAATTATGCCGATTTTTCTAATATTAGACATTCACCTTCCTCCGTTGTTGTTATGTTCTTCTATACCCACTAAATGGCGGTACTGCTTCCTCGCTTGCAGCAGGTTCGCTCTTTTTCTTCTCGCCATAGGTTATAATTTTTGATACATGAACTCTAACAGTAATCTGTTCTTCTATCCCCAGCATTTCTTGTATTCTTGATTTAATCGTCTCCTGAAGGTGGTTGGTTAAATCTGGAATATTTACTTCACTCTGCAGGGTTATTCTGAGATTTACCTCAACACCTCTCTTACTGGCGATAACATTCGGCCTCATTTCTTTGATTTCGGAAAAATTTTGTGCGAGACGTTTAATTAAATCCTCTACAGCGGAAAGGGCGATGGTTACCTGTCCGGTAGGAGCATTGAATGCTATTGTTTTTTCCTTTTCCATTCTGCCCAGAATTAATTGAGCAAATAGAATGCTGATAATGATTAGGAATAAGCCTGTTGCGCTAGTTATGATTCTTGAGTTCAAGCTCAATTGTAAATATTCGATAGCACCGTAAACGTCTTTCGCGTCTATCCATCCTATAGCAAGCGAGATTAAGAAACCGCCTATTAAGAAGAATACTATTGTATAAAAAAATATGCATAGAACTGTAGTGAATCTCATTTCCTCCTCCTTCGGGTATGCGGAGAACTATTCCTTCTCTATTCTTTGTACACTCACATTTATCTCTTTTATTGAGAGATTGGTCATTTTCTCCAGAGATTGTTGTATTCTTTCTTGCACGCTGCGCGCAATCTCAGTTAAGTTGTATCCATATTTGACTATCAGCGGAACATTCAGTCTTACCTCATAGTTACGGTCAATCTCTACAGTGATACCCTTTTGCTCTTTTCTGCCCAATAGTTCATAAATATTGGCCTTGAGGTCTCCGCCGATTCTTTTAACCCCCTCCACTTCGAGACTCGCTAAAGAGGCGATAGACGCAATTACATCTTTATGAATTCTAATGGAGCCTAAATCAGTTCTGGACTCTTCTGTTTTCATTGCTCCTCCTTCTCTATGCCGGCTTGCTTTAACATATCCTGTACAAAATGCGTAGATATTTCTCCTTTAATAAAATAGGGGTTTTGCAGAAGTTGTTGATGAAAAGGAATGGTTGTCTTTAGTGGCTCGATAATAAATTCCCCCAGGGCTCGTTTCATTATGCTAATAGCCTCTTCGCGGCTTCTGCCATAGGTAATCAGTTTAGCAAGAAGAGAATCGTAATAAGGGGTAATTTCGTATCCGGCATATATATGCGTGTCTAAGCGTACTCCTGAGCCGCCGGGCAAATTGAGCTTCTCAATTCTTCCAGGAGACGGCATAAAATCATTTAAATAGTCTTCGGCATTTATGCGACATTCCATACTTGCGCCTTTTATCTGTATATCATCTTGTTGAATGCGCAATCTTGCGCCTGAAGCAATCCTAATCTGTTCCTTTATTAAATCGATACCTGTTACCATCTCGGTTACGCCGTGTTCAACCTGAATACGCGTATTCATCTCCATAAAATAAAAATTACGTTTGTCATCCATAAGAAATTCTATCGTTCCTGCGCTAACATAACCTATAGATTTTGCGGCTTTAACGGCTAGCTCTCCTAAGCGACGGCGTAATTTCGCATCTATTGCCGGAGACGGAGATTCTTCCAATAATTTTTGGTGCCTTCTCTGTATAGAGCAATCCCTCTCTCCTAGATGAATAATATGCCCGTAATTATCAGCTAAAATTTGTATTTCTATATGACGTGGCTTCTCGATGTATTTTTCGATATAAACGTTAGGATTGCCAAAATTAGCTTCTGCTTCTGCCTGGGCAGTAATAAGGCTACTAATCAAACGCACGTCATTATGACATATGCGCATCCCCTTCCCGCCACCCCCGCCGGCTGCTTTAATAATGACCGGGTAGCCAATGCGTCTAGCTGTTTTAATGGCCTCCTCCTTATTCTTGACCACCGATACGCTTCCAGGCACAATAGGTAAGCCTGCCTTACGCATCATCTCGCGGGCAGCCATTTTATCCCCCATCAATCTTATATTTTCCGGTGTAGGACCTATGAATGTAATCTGGCAGGACTTACAGATTTCAGCAAAATGAGCATTTTCAGCGAGGAACCCATAACCTGGATGGATGGCTTCTACATCTGTGATTTCTGCAGCACTTATAATAGAAGGTATGTTTAGGTAACTGCTTGTTCCCTGGGCTTCACCGATACATATTGCCTCATCGGCAAATTGTACATGCAGAGAGCTTCTGTCTACCTGGGAATAGACAGCCACTGTGCGGATCCCTAATTCCTTGCAAGCACGTAATATTCTTAAGGCGATTTCGCCTCGGTTGGCAATAAGAATCTTAGAAAACATATTAAGTTAAACGTAGGCGGATATAGAGTCAAATATAAACTAACGTAGACGGTATATATTTATGATTGGAGCTTATAATGGCTCAACTAAAAACAACGGCTGTCCAAATTCTACGGGTTCGGCATTATCAACGAGAATCTCCGTAATCTTGCCTTTGATCTCACTCTTTATCTCATTCATTAATTTCATTGCCTCAATAATGCATATAACCTGTCCCGGTTCTATAATTTGTCCTATCTCTACATAGGGTGCAGATTCTGGGCTGGGTGCTCGATAAAACGTACCTACCATAGGAGCTTTTATCTCTATAGTTTTTGCTAAACCTGGTTCAACCTGTTCTTTTATTTGATTAGTTTGCTTATCCTTGCTTACCTCTTTCTCGATGATTAACGGGCCGGTATGAATCTCGCCTGAACCAGATTTTTTCAATCTTATGCGCATACCTTCTTTTTCAACCTCTAATTCCATAAGGTTATTCTCGTTCATAAGATTAATCATTTCCTTGATTTCTTTAATGTTCACTCTACACCTTCTCTTTTTATTATAACGAGTTAATTATATTTAGTTTACTCGTTCGACATATTCGCCACTACGGGTATCAATCTTGATTATATCGCCTATCTCCACGAATAGGGGTACAGCTACCGTAGCCCCAGTTTCAATGATTGCCTGTTTTGTAGCTGATTTTGCAGTATCTCCTCTTAATCCTGGTTCGGTATGTGTTATTTTGAACTCGATAAAGGTAGGTAAGACTACGTTTATAATCTCTCCCTTGTAGCTATAAGCCGTAATTTCCAAATTATCTTTTAAAAATTTGATATTTTGTCCTATAGTCTCTTCTGATAGCGCTAACTCCTCAAAACTTTCCTGATCCATAAAATGATAAATCTTATCTGAGCGATATAGATATTGTATTTTTCTTTCTTCAATAAAGGCGTCTTCTATCTTCTCATCACCCTTAAATGTTCTCTCTAATATCGCTCCGCTTTTGAGGTTGCGCAATTTAGTCCGCACAAAAGCCGCTCCTTTTCCGGGTTTAACATGTTGATATTCTACAACTGAATAAAGTTGATCATCGAGAATAATCGTCAGGCCGGTTTTAATTTCATTTATTGAGATAGCCACTTAAAATCTCACACCCCTTTTCTGTGACTAATATATCATCTTCTATTCTTATTCCAAATTTACCAGGTAAATATATTCCAGGTTCAATCGTAAAAACCATCCCTTTTCTTATTACTGTCTTATTACTTTGCGATATATAAGGTTCTTCGTGTATCTCCAGGCCGATGCCATGCCCAATATTATGAGTAAAAAACCCGCCATATCCATGTCTTGCAATATACTGGCGGGCGCTTTTGTCAATCTCGCAAAATTTTACTCCCGGTCGAATATTAGCTATTGTCCGCAATTGGGCCTGGCGGACAATATTATATATCTTTCTGAATAATGGAGGTATTTTACCTAAAAAGAATGTCCTTGTCAAGTCAGATTTATATCCTTCATAATCCGCTCCTATATCAATAAGTAAGCATTCCCCGCTTTTAAGTTTGCGTTTAGAGCTTAGATGGTGCGGAAAGGCAGAGTTCGTACCGGAAGCCACTATTGGCTCAAAAGCAGAAGACCACGCTCCCTTACGGATAATAAGTCGTTGCAATTCTGCAACAATTTCTAATTCGCTTATACCCGGCTGGATTAGTCTCTCTATAAAACGCAATGCCCCAGATGCAATATCAACAGCCTTTCTAATCTTGGTTAATTCCGACGGTTCTTTTATATGCCTTAGCCTCTCAACCAATTTATACGCAGAAATCAACTCTATCGAATCGAGAGTTGATTTTATTTGGTTATACCGAGCAACATCGAGGTATCTGTCTTCAAAGCCCAAGCGTCTTACACCTGCTTCTGAGACCAACTTTGCTATAGTTTTAAAGACAGATTTACCGCCTAATATTACATTAAAATCCTTTAAATGCGAAATAGCCTGCTGATAATACCGGCCGTCGGTAATAAAGAAATTATCCCTCCGGGTAACCAAAAGATAGGAATCTGAGCTCGGGGAGTCGATAAGATAGGTAATGTTAGGCTGGTGGGTGATTAATAATCCATCGAGATTGTTTCTCTGCAGAAAAACGAGAAGCCGTTCTGTTCGGGGGTTCATCGCCTCTTTTGAGCATTATCTCTTGCCAGTAATATAGCGGCATTTAATCCTAATGTGTAGCTGTTAATACCAAATCCATAAACGCCACCACGGACAACAGGGCTTATCAAAGACTTCTGTCGGAATTCCTCGCGAGCATATATGTTAGATAAATGCACTTCGACAACAGGCAACCCCGAAGCCAAGATGGCATCCCGGATGGCTACGCTGGTATGAGTATAGGCGGCAGGATTAATTAATATAGCATTAAATTCATTTTTTGCCCTCCCGATTATGCTAACGATTTCGCCTTCATGGTTAGATTGCATAATCTTCAATTTAACCTTCCTGGCCTTGCCTATATCTTTCAATGTGTTATTAATTTGTTGCAGGGTAATCTTTCCGTAAATTCCCTGCTCTCTTTTTCCCAATAAATCTAAATTCGGACCATGAATTATTAGTATTTTAACCATTTCTTTTTTTATTTTTTATTGGCGGCTCAGACTCATCGATTATCATTATGGGGATCCCATCCCTTATGGGGTAAGAACGACCACAACCCTTACAGACAATTTTATTATTTTTAAGCTGGACGTCACTCTTACAATCAGGACAGGCTAAAATATTTAGTAGTTCTTGGCTTATCATCTTTTCAATTTCCCTTATTGATTGCTACATATTGCATCTTTAATTCGTAAAGTAAATTTTCCAATAATTTACTTTCATCGTTTGTTAAGTTATTTTTTGTTTTTTCTTTAAGCATATCTAAGGTATCGATAATGAACTTGGCTTGAGGGAGATTCTTTTCTTTTTTATTCGTGGCGGGATTAGGAATCCGTCCCAGGTATATAGATACCTGCAACGCGAGGGTACTAATAAAAAAGCTAAAGGTTGCCTCAGGAGGAAGCGATTCTTTATTTTCCTTCAAGGCGTCCTTTTCCTTGGCCACTGATTCCTTCCAGGTCTCGTCTACATTCTTTTTCATCTCCTCCATATATAATTCCTCCTTGTAGAATATTTATATAATGATGATGCCAGCGTAACCCACAACTGAATTGTAGTCTCCAGTAATATCACCGCTTGTTTGATAACTGATTAGCCTCGCAGTCTTGGCTCCTAGCAGCTTTGTTGCCGCTATCGCAATTATAACCGGAATAGCCCCACACATCGTGATATCAAATCTGTTTATTTTATCAAAGAGGCTGTCCTCATCGAGTGTTAAGATTGCCTCAATGGCCTCTCTGTCTTTTTTTTCAGCTTGCCTCTGCGGTTCATAATGGGTCATATCCGAGCTGGCTATAATTAAGGTGTTTCTTGTCATGTCAGACTCTTTTAGTACCGCAGCGATATCTCTCCCGATGTCTTTATATATTTCAATGGAGGCCTGCCTTGTTATTATCGGAACAATCTTGACATGGGGATTAATATATTGCAAGAGCGGTATTTCCACCTCTAATGAATGTTCATATATATGCGCATGCATATCGTCCTTCAGATGCACTGATTTATTCAGCATAGCTCTGGCGAGCTGGGTATTAATTTCTACTATTCCCAGCGGGGTTTGCCATTTTCCCTCTGTCATTATGCTAAACGCGGCTCCGTAACCAGTATGATTTGGACCCAGAAGAATTACATTATCGGGAACTTTTAATGAAGAGACTGTTTTAGCGGCGACCGCTCCCGAATAGATATAACCGGCGTGCGGTAATATACAACCCAAGGCTTCTGTCCGAATGCCTTGTTTATCAATAAGGTTTTTTATTTCTTTTCTTAATTTATCAGACGAATCAGAGTAAAATTGTCCGCTTACCGCTGGTTTTCTTATTAAGGACTTAGGCATTTTGGATATAATCAATCATCTTTTTGATCTAGATCTTTTGCGTCTGCGTTTTTTACTCGGTTTCTCATAATATGAACGGTCCCTGACCTCGCGCAAAATACCTTCCTGCTCAATCTTTCTTTTAAAACGACGTAAAGCAGACTCGAAAGACTCACCCTTTTTTATTTCAATCTCTGGCATAGTTGCCTCTCCTTTCTTGTTTTAATATATCACGAAACTGTCGGTTGTCAACCTTCACTTTTCTTAATTGATAATATAACTGGGGGACATTTAGTTTGAATTTTTTAATGAAAAGCGTGAGGGTGCTTCAAGGAGGAGATACTATTCGACCTCAAATGAGATGATTACATTAAAGGAGAGTTCTGGATAGTCTAGTTCTTTTGGGAAGCTGGGAAAGGGAGATGCGTCACGGATGCTTTTCCCGGCAATCCGCTTTAAATAGGCATGCATCGAGGATTTCTCTTCGTGGATTTTTACATCTTTCAATTGCCCATTCTTTAATATAATGAATGATAAATAGACCTCTCCATTAATAGAGCTGGTGTAATTCTGATAAGCTGCATGTTTGATTTTTTCTCTAATAATTTGATAATAGTTTAAATATACAGGACTGGCCATCTTTTCATTGGTTAATGAGGGGAGGGTAATTTTCTTTTTGACAGCAATGATTTCTGGCCTATTGAATTCTGGTTTTTTAATCTGAACACTCTTTATTTTATTAAAAATCTGTTCTTTTTTTACATATGGCGGAGGAGCAATCTTTTTTGCAGGAGCTTGATATAAAGCGTCTTTCTTTAAGTCTCGTTGATTATATAATTTTAAAGAAGGCGGGGTGATTCTCTCTTTAATGTAAGTTAATTCAGTTCTTTTTATAGTATGGCGGACGGGTAAGAGATTTATATGCGGTAATTTTAAAAAAATTGAGACGTGCAAGAATAAAGAAATAATGAAACAGATTCTAAAGGTCTTCTCTGAAAACATTTCTATTTACTTTATCATAAAATATCAAATCGCGCAAGCCGATAAGATACTATTAACGAGTAAATGAAAATCCGCAAATAAAATTACGACCCGGAGAGGGATAATAAGCTCTTTGGGCGCTTGTTGTTGAAATTACCCCATATTCAGAATACATATCATTAAAGATATTGTTTATACCAAAGAAGAACTTAATATTATCGGATTTGTATGACAATTTTACATCGACTGTAATGTAATCGCTCATTTGTGGATAATTATGCGCCTGGTCGCTAATAAAATAACGTTCACCAACATAATTAATAATGCTGTTAATTTGCCAGTGTTGATAGGGCTGCCAATCCAGCCCTAAAATCACTTTATGTCGCGGTACGGCCGGTATTTGATTACCAGCATATGCGCCCCCATCAAAAAATGCCTCAGTAAATGTATAATTACCAAATAATCTCAGGTTATCATGTATATTCCAACTCCAGCCTGTCTCCAGTCCTCTATGTTCTGTTTTGTCATAATTTTCATTATTGAAAGTATCGGGGTTAAAAAATATCTCATTTTTTATTTTCATTAAAAAGATTGTTAAGGTTGTGTCTAATCTAGAATTGATTTTTTGATTCATTCCCATTTCATAGGATAGGCTCTTCTGGGGAACAAGCGATTTGTTAATATATCTGCCGAAAGGCCACACAAGGAAATTGTATCGCATGAATTCCTCAGTTACTGGCAACCGGAAACTCTCGGCTATATTAATAAAAACATTAGAATTATCTTTGTGGTTATACACTAATCCTGCCTTAAAGGCCTCTTCGTTAAAACTCACTGCATCGTGTATATTAGTATATGTACCGGTAAAATCCAGATAGTCGAAATTATAACTTGCCTTCTCATAGCGATAACCAGCATTAAATATAAATTTATCGGATATAGAAAATTCGTTATGCAGATAGCCTCCCGTTGATTTCTTATCAACATCCGAGTCCCCTGTCTTTGTCCCGCTGGCCGAATAATCCCTCATCGTAGAGTCTATCTTATAAAAATCCAATCCCAAAATGAGTGTATCTGGTTTTTTAAATATATTGGTATTTAATACAACTTTCGGACAGAATGAAAGGGTGTCTATTTGAGAACGATTTACACCCCAACCGCCTGTGCCCCAATAAGTATTCATGTATCTTTTTCTAAAAGAGACGGGCAAGTTCAACTCATTGTCGCCTCCGAATGTTATTTTGGGCTCAGAGAGAATATAGTAATCTTCCTCTCCTGCATTATCTTCCATATTGAGACTATCCCGACGTGAATAATTGGCTAGTTGATTTTCTTTCAGAGAGCCTGGTAATCCATAGTCTGAATCATGGTAACCACTGCTTAAATTTAAGGCAATTCTATTTGATAATCTGTAAATAAATTTAGCATAAAAATTACTATCTCTGTAATCGCTATTCCTGCGGTATCCATGATTATGATAATTGATAGCATTTATAAAATAACTAAGATTTTCTGAAGACCCATTAAGAGATATCTCATTCCTATTCATATCGTAGCTGCCACCTATACATTTAAAGTTAATTCGCTGCCTTCCCTCTCCGCTCTTAGTAATGATATTTATTACTCCTCCTGTAGCATTGTCTCCGTAAAGAACAGAATTAGCGCCTCTGACAATCTCAATGCGCTCTATTCTCTCAAGGGGAATTTGTGTCCAATCTACACCGCTTAAATCAATTTCGTTAATCCTCCTGCCGTCTATTAAGATTAGGGTGTTGCTCCCCGCTGTTTCTCCGAAGCCCCTTAAATCAACAGTTACCTTTGTCCCATTCCCATAATAATCCCGTACAACCAAACCGGTCTGCGTTCTTAATATATCAGGAACCGTTTGGGCATTTGAATTATTGATATCCTCCCGAGTTATTATTGATACCGAGCCAGCTATCTTCTTCATCTCTCTGGGGTAGCGCACCGGGGTGACTACAATCTTTCCCAGGGTGACATCGGATTGAGCGGAGGCACCAATCTCCATTAAAAATATCAAACACAAGATTAACCATACAGACTTTATTCTTTTGTACATCATTACTCCCTTCTCGGACAATAAAAAACCCGCATCTCGTAGCATTCAGTAAACTTTAATTACGAATGCTAAAGATGCGGGGTTGCACCCTGTTTTATCTTTACCCCCTAGCCTGTCCGCGAACTAGGTTTATACGCATTCTGTATAAGCAGGTCTTCTGACTCAGGTTCATCCTACTTGCCGCGCCTTCCCACCCTGTTTTTCCGGGTAGTGGCATACATTGGCTTTCGTCCCCATTACAGCAGCGGGACTGTGTCTGACTCCCTGAATAATCTCAGGCCACAGACTTCCCTTAACTTATACAATAAATTTTATCTAAAGAACAAGATTGGATTTATTTTAGCGCCTATTCTAATTTTGTCAAGAAAAATTTTATATTACAATGTAAATGAGCCAGGACATCGTTACCAGGGGTTTAAGATTATTAAGAAAGCTTT
>JAOZPD010000057.1 GCA_029932935.1 Candidatus Omnitrophota bacterium
GTACGACAGAAGCTTGTTCTAATTAATAGGTTGGATAGCCGGGAGAATTTACGTCTTATTGCGGAGGCAGGAGTCAAACAGGCAATTGCCGAATTGAGGAAGGAGGATTTATCCGAATACGATGCTCTTAATGAATCTTGGAGCAACAATCCGGATGTATTCCAGAAGATTGAGATGGGATATGGCGAATTCAGCGTTTGTTATAAATATCTGAATAGCAAGACCGGTGTTGAGGAGTTAAGATATGGGCTTATAGATGAAGAGAGAAAGATAAATCTAAACGAGGCAGAGTTAGATACTATCCAGAGACTTATTATGATTGTTACAGATTTGGAGGACTCACAGGCACAGAATTTAGCAGCCGCAATAGTGGATTGGAGGGATACCGATAGTAGTTTGTCAATTCCGTTAGGAGGCGCTGAGGATAAATACTACGCCGGTCTACCTGAGCCCTATGAATCAAAAGATGATAAATTTGAGGTTATTGAGGAATTGCTTCTGGTTAGATGGATGAATCAAGAAATACTTGATAAATTAAAAAATTATATTACTATTTATAGTAACGGCAAGATAAATATTAATACCGCCCCCGAACAGGTTTTACTGGCATTAAATCTGGAGAAAGAGTTAGTAGATAAAATTATTACTTTCCGGTGCGGAGAGGACGAGATAGAGTCTACTGCCGACGACAATATCTTTAGTTCTACGTCTAAGATTGTGACAGAACTCAGTCAGTATTCAGACCTGTCTCCTGGAGAGATATCCAGTTTGAATCATCTTATCTCTTCCGGCATAATATCAGTTAGCTCCAGTAATTTTATGATCAGATCGGTAGCGCAGTTAGATAACAGGGTGTCACAGATCCTTTGCGTCGTGGACCGAGAGGGGAATATTCTATCATGGCGAGAAAATTAAATTTCATGATTAAGAGCAATGATTTTCTGGCAATTGATTTGAGTAGCCACGATCTGAAGATTGCTCAGATAAATATCTCTCCTACAAGAAGAGAGATATCAAACCTGGTTACACAGAGCATACAGAATTTAAATGATGAGGATATCTCCAAGACAATCAGACAGATATTGAATGAGTTAGGGATTGTTAAGCCGAGGGTATTATTGACTATACCCTCATTCGTAACTATAACCAAGAATATTGAGATACCCTCCCGTGATCCGCAGGAGATAAAGGAGATTATAAACCTTCAGGCCTCCAGGCACACGCCCTATTCGCGCGAGGAGATAATTATCGATTATGTAAACATCGGAACTTATAGACGGAACTACAGTAAGGTTCTTTTAATTATTGTGCCGCGCAGCCTAATCCGCAGGCAGTTAGATATTTTAGATAAGGCAGGTTTATCTGTTGAGCGCGTTACTTTTGTCCCAGAGGGAGTAAGTTATATTGTCTCAAAGAGTTTAAGGTTCTCGGCCCTTGAGTCTCCTGTAGGCATTATCCATCTCAACGATGGTTTTACTGATTTCTTAATTACACAGAAGGATAAGGTAGTTTTTATCAGAAACGTAGCTATAGGCGCCCAGCATCTATTAAACGACAGAGAGAGATATGAATCTAAGTTTGTTGAAGAGATCAGGAAGTCGCTTGAGGTTTATACCGGTGAGGATATCGAGATGAATCCCGGCCGATTTGTTCTAACAGGGGCAATTGATGCCTTGCAGGACCTGGCCGGTATCCTAAGTAATTCTCTGCATATATCAACGGACAATCTATCCTATATTAACCAACTTTCTATTTCAGAGAAGGCAAGGAGAGTAGGTTTATCAAACAGGCATTTATCGTTCCTGGACGTAATCTCCTGCCTGCTGGCTCATGATACGATAAAAGTTGACCTTGTCCCCGAAGAGATAAAGTTAGAGAAGGATTTGAAACAGAGGGGCAGAGAGATTATAAAGGCAGGTATTCTGGTAATGACCGCCTTTGTTTTAATTTATTGTATAATGGTAAGCAAGATTTATATTAAAAGCAGATATTTAAGAAATCTTTCAGTGCAGTATAAATCGGTGCATAAGGAGGCACAGGAGTTAGAGGGCAATTTTATAAAGAATCAGATAGTGAGAGACTTTCTTTCCACTCGAGGTTTCTCTTTGGAGATTTTGGCCGAACTTTATGAGGCATTGCCTTTAGATATTCAGATTACCTATCTTAGATTTGACATCAAGGGAAACTTTTCAGTTGAGGGGACAGCGGAGTCTATGGCTGGGGTTTTTTCATTTGTTGACAGCTTGGGTAAATCATCTTATTTTAAAAAGGTAGAGACACGTTATACACGCAAAAGAAAACAGGGTGAGAGAGACGTTGCCGATTTCGCTCTTATCTGTTCATTTAATCCTTAAAAAATAATAAAAGATGGACATAAGGAGATTCTACACATTCTTTTCGCATCTCTCTAAACGAGAAAGAGTTATTCTTTATATTGCTATCGCTTTTCTCTCTCTGACCATTCTTGACCGCTTGATAATACATCCCGTGCTTTCGAGGATGAGGTTTTTAGATGAGGAAATCCGCCAGGAGAAACTCAGGATAAAAAGAGATTTGCATATCTTATCTCAAAAAGACAGGATTATCGAAGAGAGCCAGGAGTATAAGAGATACTTCACAGAGGAAGACCTTTCCACGGAAGAGATAACAACATCACTCTTAAAGGAGATAGGCAGTTTGGCCACCAAAACATCTGTTTGCCTTATTGATATAAAGCCGACAGGCATAAAGGAAGGGGATATGTATAAGAAATATTATGTTAATCTGAGTTGCGAGGCTGAGATGGTGAAGATTATACACTTTATTTATAATATTGAGAATTCTAATAGTTTACTAAGGATTGAAAAATTCAATATTGGCCCAAAAAGCGAGGGGACAAGTATAGCCCGTTGCAATATGACCATTTCAAAGACCGCCATACCGTAGCCTATTATTATTCGTCCTATCTGTAATGTAATCCCAGAGTAAAATACCTTGACAGATGTGTTTTTATATGCTAATATTTTATTTAGCTAAATAAATATTTAGCATACCTAATAAAATTAGACTCTTAAGGAGGATATGATGCAGAAGATCAAGGTTATCGCAGGACAGATTGCCTGGTTGGTCCCCAAGTTGCTCAGGGGATTACGGGCAGGGTTTATGGTGGCTCCCCAGGTGACAACCTCGCAGGTAGTTACGTTAATGAGGATTTACGAAAAGACACGTACCAGGATAGGGGACTTAAGTAAAGAGATGCACGTTTCTCCTCCTACGATTACAGGCGTCATTGATAGACTTGTACGCTACGGATATTTAAAGCGCACCCATGATAGCCTGGACAGGAGGGTAGTAAATGTGGAGTTGACCGATAAGGGCAAGACCCTGGTTGAGCACCTTTTAAGCGAGATTAATAAGAGATGGTATAAGATTCTGGTCCATCTGACAGAGGAGGAGAGAGAGAATTATTTAAAGATTCTCAAGAGAATTGTGCAGATACTGGACAAGGAAGATGTATAGAAAGATATCTTCTCTTTTAATATTTATAACTCTTTGTTTTCCTGTGTATTACGTAATGGGGGCCCAGCAGGACAATTTTTATATACCCCCTCTGGATGATGTGGGACTCAGGGATGCAGAATCCGACTCTAAAGTGGTATATTCAACGTTAAAAGAGATTTCAGACTTGGCCCTTAGAAATAATTTCGATATTCAGTTAGCTCAGTTTGATGCCATGCTCAGAGAGACAGATTTAGATAAGGCAGTGTCTCTGTATGATATTATCGTTAAATCAGAAGCCCGGTTTACTGACAATCAAAGGAGGGAGGTCTCGACATTCTCCGGCACAAGGTCAAGGGTGAATAATTATAGTCTCAGCGTATCACAGAGATTGCCAACAGGCACAAATATAGAGATGAATTTTGACAATACGCGCTCCTGGACAGATTATCCGCTTTATACGACTGTCAATCCTGCCTACGAATCCTCAGTCAGATTAGCATTAAAACAAGAATTAAGTAAAAATTTCTTTGGTCTCAACGACCGCTCTCGTATTAAGATTACCAGGATTGAGATTCAGAATGCCCGCTATACCTCTCTGGATAAGATTGAGCAGATGCTGGCTGAGGTTCAGAGGCTATATTGGGTTATTGCTCGGGATTTAGACATAGTCTGTGTTCGGAGAGAGATGTATGCCAGGGCGAGTGAATTGTTTCAGCTCAATAAAGATAAGATCAAGAAGGGTATTATCGAAAAACCACAGTTGGTCTCCTCTGAGGCAAATCTTAAACAGAAAGAGATCGACCTACTTCTAGCGCAAAATGAGCTCAAATCACATATAAATGAGTTAAAATTCCTGCTTAATCTGGAGGATAAGAAGGTTATCATTCTGCCAGGTGAGAGCTTGGAGTGCGTCTCTCAAGAGCAAATATTGACCGAGGCATTGAAGGTAGCCTTCTCGCATCGTAGAGATTATCTCAGGGCAAAGAATGATGTCAGGTCGCAGGATTTAAGGTTAATTATGAAAAGAAATAGCCTCTGGCCAGAGATTAACCTTGAGGCCTCCATATCCAGAAACGGACTAAATAACCACCTCTCGGAAGCTATCAATGATATAAGCTCAGAAGACAACCCAGAATATTTTCTGGGTTTTAAGATAACGTTTCCACTTCAAAATCGAGAGGCAAGGTCAGAGTTTAATAAAGCAAAGATAGAGAAGACGAAGGCGCTTATAAATTTAAAGAAGACCGAATATCGGATTCTTACCCAGATTAAGAATAGGGTTAGAGATTGCAATATTCTAAGAAAAAGGGTAGATAAGCAGCGCAATGTAGTTAGATTGCAGGAGGAGAAACTGACAGCTGAGTTAAAAGCCTATCGATACGGACGCTCTGATACCGATACTATTATCCGTTATCAAAATGATTTGCTTTTAAGTAGAATTATGTATTCACAGGCTCTCCTGGAATACAGAGAGGCATTAATTGAGCTTTTATTGTCTGAGAATTGTCTTCTTGATAAATTCTGGAAGGATACACTGTGAAAAAGGCAATCGCAAATTTTTCTGTTAAACATTCACTTTTTGTCAATCTGCTCTCGGTGTTTTTATTAATCGCTGGCCTTTTCTCAATGTTCCACTTGAGAAGAGAGGCATTTCCCGAGGTTTCCTTTGATGTTGTTACAGTAACTACTTCCTATAGAGGAGCTTCTCCTGAGGAGGTAGAGAGATTGGTGACTACCCCCTTGGAGAGAGAATTAAAGGAAGTAGATAATATAGATGAGATAAGCTCTGTTTCCAGCGAGGGGCTCTCTATTATTGTTATGCAGATAAGTCCTGATGTGAAAGATAAGGGGGAGATCGTCGATGATATTCAGAGGGCAGTGGATAGGGTTACTGATTTACCAGATGATAGCGAGACACCACTTGTCACCGAGATAACCTCTAAAGAAATTCCAGTTATTATTGTTTCTATAAGCGGCGATTTGCCCGAGATAGAATTACAGAGATACGCTGAGGACCTGGAAGATATATTAATTGATATAGATGGGGTATCCTCAGTAAAAAGAAGAGGATTCCGTGACAGGGAATTCTGGATTCAGCCTGATTTGAAAAAGATGCACGAGTATTATGTTTCCTTTGATGAGATAGTCAATAGCTTGCGTCGCAGGAATATAGGGCTTCCCGCAGGCAAGATTGAGACCCCGGAAGACGTATTTACCGTAAAGACTACAGGTGAGTTCTATACCAAAGAGGAGATTGAGGATGTTGTTATCCGTTCGAACACAGAAGGAAATCTATTGAGGATTAAGGATATAGCAACTGTCCTGGATACCTTTGAGGAAGAAGACGTTATAAATAAGACAGAGAAGACTCGCGCTATATCCTTAATTGTAATAAAGAGAGAGAAGGGGGACGTTATCAAAATTGTAACAGACCTGAATGAAAAGATTAAACGTTTTATGAGCAGGGCACCTGAGGAGTTAAAGATAAGAACATTTTATGACCTATCTTTTTATATCAAAAGGAGACTTAATGTTCTGCGTTCTAACGGAATGTTTGCAATTGTTTTTGTAGTGGGTATTCTATTTTTATTTCTTCATCCCCGTCCAGCATTATTCACTGCCTTAGGCATACCCATTGCAATGCTTACTACATTCTGGGTAATGGACCTGATTAATATGAGTATTAATTTGATTAGTATGTTCGGTCTGATAGTAGTCTTGGGTATGCTGGTGGATGATGGGATAATTATCTCAGAAAATGTCTATCGTTATATTGAGGCAGGTATCTTGCCCAGGGAGGCAGCTATAAGGGGAGCCAGCGAGGTAATCGCGCCTGTTTTCACCACTGTCCTTACCACAATAGCCGCCTTTAGCCCCTTACTTTTTATGAGCGGCCTAATTGGAAAGTTTGTCAAAGAGATTCCCTTTGTTGTTTGTATAGCATTATGTGCCTCTTTAATAGAGGCCTTTATAATTCTGCCTTCACACCTAGCTGATTTTACTAGGCCGATAGCTCGCCAACCAGACGACAGCAAGAGGAAGGCACGTTGGCTCAAAAAGATTATAGGTAAATATGAGGTTTTATTACACAGGGCATTGAGAAATAGATATAAGGTCTGCGTGGGGATATTCCTTATATTTGCCTTAGCCATTATAGTGGCCAGGTTCTTTATGCCTTTTATCTTATTCACTGCACGTGGTGTTGAGCAATTTATGATTCGCGCAGAGGCAGAGATAGGAACGCCCTTATCAAAGATGGAAAGGCTTATCTCGCCGGTTGAGGATTTGGTTGCAGGTATGCCTAAGGAATACGTGGATACCTTTGAGACTAAGATTGGTTTACTGGAAGAAGAGAGGGGATTTGACCCAGAGGCAAGACGCGGCAGCAACTTAGCCCAGATTGATGTTTATCTGACTCCCAGTCAAAGGCGGGATAAAAGCGCACAGGAGATTATTGATGAGTATAGGCCAGCGTTAAAGAAGATAGGAGGTTTTAAAAGATTATATTTCAGGGAGTTTAAGGAAGGCCCTCCTGTGGGTAGGCCGATATATTTAAGAATACGAGGAGAGAGTTACGACATTATCAATAATATTGTAACTGATGTAAAGGCTTATCTGGATTCTTTAGAGGGCGTAATGGATATCACAGATAGTTACGATTTAGGTGATAGAGAGTTTCGGGTGGTGGTTGATGAGGAGGCAGCCAATAGCGCTTATCTTAGCGTAAGTCAGATTGCTTATTCTGTCCGCAATGCCTTTGAGGGGACAGTGGCTACTACTATAAAACCTACCAAGGCTGAAGAGGAGATAGAGGTAAGGGTTAGGCTGCCAGATGACCAGAGGAATTGTCCCGATATTTTTGACGACTTAGTTATCGCTAATAAATTTGGCAAGCTGATTCCCTTAAGGTCGGTAGCCTCTATAAAAGAAACCCAGGGGCTTCGTTCAATCAGACACCTGGATGGAAAGAGGTTCGTCTCGGTTAGCGCAGAGGTAGATAATAAAAGGATGACTTCAATGAAGGCCAACCACTTACTAAAAGAGAGATTTAAGAATATAAGCATCGACTACCCCGGATATACAATACGATATGGAGGAGAGGAGGAAGAGACGCAGAAATCCATGGGTAGCCTGTTTTCAGCGTTCCTTCTAGCATTTCTTTTGATTTTTCTTATTCTGGCCACTCAGTTTAATTCTTTAATTCAACCCTTCGTGGTTATGTTGACTATACCATTTGGCTTGATTGGGGTAATCTTCGCTCTACTGTTGCACGGTGAGCCGTTGAGTTTCTTGGTGCTACTGGGAGTGGTGGGGCTTACCGGTATAGTGGTTAATGATTCTATTGTACTCATGGACTTTATAAATAGATTACGCGCTCAGGGGGTAGCCAGGAGAGATTCAATTATCCAGGCAGGTAAATTACGATTTCGGCCTGTTATACTTACTACCCTGACTACTGTTGCAGGGGTTAGTACTGTGGCTTATGGTATAGGCGGTAAAGACCCTTTCCTCCAGCCTATGGCTCTGACTATTACCTGGGGTTTAATCTTTGCTACCGGATTGACTTTAATCATAATCCCTTGTATCTACGCCATAGTGGATGACCTGGCAGAAAGGATCCTTCATCACCCAACAGTATTCAGAAGGACGAATCTTCTGCATAATAGCTCTTGAGGAATCTTGACTGATTTCGCATGGGGCATAGGGTTTGTTTTCATTTACAGAATCATAATTCAAATATAATTAATAAATA
>JAOZPD010000058.1 GCA_029932935.1 Candidatus Omnitrophota bacterium
TTATTGTTGCGGTATGAGTAACAACATCTGGGCATTTAGTTAGTTTTTACCATTATCACTTGACAGATGAGGCAGATTGAATATAATAGTGATTCAATACATGGTTTAAGAGATGGCTTTTAAAGGGACTCATAATGTTCAAGCGCATGGTTCTAGAGCCTGGCGACAGAGATTGAAGGTTTCGCCTAAGCAGAGGGTGTCTCCTGGTGCTATATTGGTGATGAATGCTAGATCTTTGAAGCCCGGGGAGAATACCTATCTGCGAAAGCATAATATTCACGCGAAGATAAGCGGCATTGTGGAAATCGGCAATAAGAGGATAAGTATAAAAAAAATATAAATCAAGATATAGTAGTTATAATTAAACCCAGGGAGAGATGCGTATTGATTCTCTGGGTTTTTTATTTCCTATCTCTCTGTTTTATCAACGGAGACCAGCGGAGTCAGTCAGTAAGAAAAATGTTTACTCCTCAGGAGGTCTTGAGTATAATATAGTCAAAACTGTCTTGTAAACTTAATAATATATATGAATATACAGCAATTAATATTTTCTTTAAGCAGGATATCAGTTGTATTAGTTATAATACAACTATTAGGTGGATGTACTGCTGGTATGTTTTCTCTTGAGGGAGGTATTGCTAAATTTTCAATTCCTTTTGATTTTCCCCAACCTGAGAAACAGCGCATACAGGAAAGAAAGATGCTTGAGGAGATGCAGAGATTACAGGAAGAGGAAGGGATAGAATTATACGATGCAGGGGGTCTTGACCGCTCTTCCTGATGACATAAATTTAACATTCACCTGAAAATTAGGAGGTGAAAAGTGGATAGGATAATGAGGAGAATTAAGATTTATCGTGTTGTGGGTTGGTTATTCCTGATTTATGGAACTCTTGGTTATCTGGGGAATTTGTTATTTAGAGGGTTGCACAAGGCAGAGGTTTTCTTTTATCCTACGATTTTCGGAGCACTAAATTTGTATACATTCCCCCTTAACATCTTTCTATGGATTGGGTTAATTCTACTCTGGCGAGCCGACAGGAATGAGGATAAAAATAGAAAGTCAATATGGTTAAGATTTATAAGAATCTATATTATCTTTAGTCTTATAGCGCTTATAGTAGCAATGGCAGTAATTCCCTATTTGATAAAGAGAAGTATAGGGTGATATGATGCTACGCTAATGCCTCGTTTTTTGACAGGCATGCTTAGACCTTCTAAGATTACTATTTTATACATCCTGATTACAAATCGCAACATACTATTATCTTTAAATAAGATAAACTTTAATTAATTAAATATTCTTATTAGCTAACACTTTCATAAATATAGACTTACGATAGTTGTTATAAAATAATAAAATCTTAAGATATATGGCATGAAAAGTGCTGTAATCAGTAAAAGCAGGACGTTTATAAGTTAAAAATAATAAGGGGGTGTTGGTTTATTGACCACCTGAAGCCACGGAGGTGGAGGATGCTTCAGATAGCGCAGTCTAATGTAGCGAATGAGGAGAGGTCAGGGATTCTGGATATGTGTAATGACCTCTTCAAGGAATGGTTGTATAACTTGGATTCCGAAGAGCAGAAGATTTGGCTTTGGAATGCAAGTGTAGAGATGTTAAGGATTAAGCAGAGAAGGCCGCGCTTATAAATCGATTTCTCTATCCACGGTATTTAATGCAAAAATAAGAGCCTACCTTTTAAGGGTAGGCTCTTATTTTTTTATTAATCCATAGTAAGCGAGCTATAGAGATCCAACATAATAAACGAAAAAAGATTTACTCTGGCCGAGGTAGAGATATAATAATAAAGTAAAGAGGGAACACCTTATTATATCCTTGTTTCAAGTCAGGTACATATTATTAAAGAGGGGAACTCGTGTTAATTTTTATGTGTATTCCTCTTCTGGCTATCAGATGGGATGATTAAGAACTTTAGGCATGTTAGTATAGTAGTTAAGGATTTAGAAAGGGCTCTGAGATTCTACAGAGATATTATGGGCCTGAAGGTCTTTAAGATTGTTTCTTTGCAGGGTTCGTATCCAGAGGCGGTGTTCAACAAAAAGAGGGTAAGATTGATTTACGTTAAGATGTATGCTCCGAATCAATGTAAGGGTAGCTCCCCCCTTCTTGAATTACATTATTGGATTTCCCCAAGAAGATTGCCGAAGGCCGGATATAATCATATATCATTCACAGTAAAGAATATAGATTATGTATATAGAAGATTGAGAAAATTGGGGGTAAGATTTATATCAAAGCCAATAGAGGCGCCGGATAAAAAGAGCAAGATATGTTTTGGTTATGATCCTGACAGGAATCTAATAGAATTTGTAGAAGAGATAAGAGGCAGATAGAGAATGGGCAGTCTTGGTTAGAAGGAGGGTAATATGCCGGTTAACATCAATCAAGTGTTAGCTATTTTAATAGTCTTACTGTTTATTGTGTGGTTAATATACCGTATGCAACGCAAGATGCAGTCAATAGTTAAGAATACAATCTATAATAACTTTCCTTTCTTTAAGGGGGCTGTGGATAATTTTCAGAGTAAAATAGACTATCTAACCACACGTGTGGAGGCCCTTGAGGAGAGAGTGGCTAAGATTGAGAATAAAACAACGAATAATATCTGATGAGGTATTATATATTATAAATATAGTTTTCTAATGGCTAAATGATTAGAAAGAAAACCAGAATATTATGTATTTTATATAAAATATTTTTCTTATTTGCTGGCATATCTCTTCCATTAATATTCGGGGAGGTATTTTTAAGGCTTGCACCTTTTAGTAGGGATACCTTCAATTTTAAGCAATATTCTAATATTAATGAGAGATATGGAATTAAGGGTCTTAATAAACATGATGATAACTGCTACAGGCCCTCTTCAATCTTAGGATATGAGCCTATTCCTAACAGATGTGGCCACAATTCTTATGGTTTGTTAGGAGAGGATTGCGAGCTAAATAAAGAGGATGGTGTATATCGTATTTTGATACTGGGCGACTCTATTGCAGCACATAATTTTTCAGTTAGGTTCCTGAGAGATATGTTGAATAATACTCACGATATAAAGTATAAATTTGAACTTCTGAATGCAGCGGTTGATAGTTATGATGTTAAACGATACGCTAATTATCTAAAATATAAAGGATTAAGATTTCATCCGGATATGGTTATTGTTTTCTTTTGCTTAAATGATCTCAATGTATATAATTTGATTCCTTATAAAGGAAAGGATGGTTTTGTAGAATATTATTTCCCGGGAGAGGAGATATCAAAACTCTTTACCCCCAATAGATTTCTTTTTAAGAGATCGTATCTTTATCGTTTTCTGATTGTGACATTGGAAGGTATTATATATCATAAAAAGAGCAAAATAATCTCAAAAGAGAGAAGCAACGCAATATATTATGTATCTTTAATGAAATTATTGTGCCAGAGGAGAGGAATTCCTTTGATTGGGGTTGTCTTTCCTTATCTTAAGCCATTAGAGGAATATAATGAAGCAGACATGTCGCGATACGATATGCTATCTGAGGTGTTGAGAGATTTGGATATCGGGTATATTGATTTACATGAATATTTTCCCGATGAGCAAAGGCGCGCTTTAAGGAGAGATAAAGATGATATGTGGCACCCTTCCAAGGAAGGTCATAGAATTGCAGCAGAGGCAATATATAGCTATTTAATAACAAGATATTTCACACAATAATAGAGATTCTCCGTCGGGAGTCTTCTATCGTTTTATAACAGAAACATCCTACTTTACACTATCTCAAAAAGCAGGTATAATAATTCCCTGGCTATTGTAATAAGGTTATAATCATTGCGCTCGTAGCTCAACTGGATAGAGCGCCAGTCTTCGGAACTGGATGTTGGGAGTTCAACTCTCCCCGAGCGCGAAAGAGGAAAAGAAGAGACAAGGATAACAAGATCTAAGAAGAATTGGTTAAGGATGCGCCCGCATAGCTCAACTGGCAGAGCAGATCCCTCTTAAGGATAAGGTTCGAGGTTCGACTCCTCGTGCGGGCAAATAGATAAAATGAAGACATACGAGATTATTAATCATACCGCTGATGTGGGATTAAGGATTTATGGCAGAAATCTGGAGGGACTTTTTCTCAATGCTGCAAGTGCAATGTTCGAGATTATGCTAGAGCAGGTGAAAAAAAGGCCGATATTCGGTAGGACAGAGCATATGAGGTTTCTACTAAATAAGCAAGGGAATAATATAGAAGAGGTCTTTGTGGCCTGGTTGAGTGAGTTGCTGTATCTGTTTTCTGCTGAAGGGTTAGTCATGGAGAAGGCGAATATGCATAAACTTGACCTGAATTGTATTCAGGCAGAGGTGATTGGTAGGGCGTTTGACTCCGACTTTGAAAGGATTAAGACCGAGATTAAGGCAGTAACCTACCATGAGTTAGAGATTAAGGAAGATAAAAGGGGTTGGCAGGCGCAGGTGATTTTTGATATATAACTACCATTATCTAATTAAGTTATAATAAATAAAAAGGAATGTCTGATATCTGGCAGGGGCCGTTAGAAAAAATAGATAACTGGCACTGGCGCATCCCTAAGTCTTACAAATCAGGGATGCGTGTTCCCGGGGTAATCTTTGCTGATGAGAGACTACTTAAAGATATCAGGCAGGATAAGGCTCCTGAACAGGTTGCTAATGTTGCCTTCTTGCCGGGTATTATGAAATATTCTCTGGCTATGCCGGATATTCATTGGGGCTACGGGTTTCCTATCGGTGGAGTGGCAGCTACTGACGTGAAGGACGGTGGAGTAATCTCTCCCGGTGGGGTAGGTTTTGATATAAATTGCGGCGTGCGTTTGTTAAAAACAAATTTTCAATATGATGAGATAAGAGAAAAGATTAAAGACTTGGTTTACGTTTTGTTCAGTGACATACCTTCTGGTGTGGGCTCGAAGGGGGAGATAAAGGTTAGCCAGAAGGAGGAGCGTGAGATTCTGGTTAAGGGTGCAAGATGGGCTGTCCAGAAAGGATACGGCATAGAGGATGACTTAGAGTGTACGGAAGAATATGGTGCGATGTCCGGAGCGGATCCCTACGCAGTATCAGAGAGGGCTTATGAGAGAGGGAAGGCTCAATCCGGAACCCTTGGCTCGGGAAATCATTTTTTAGAGATTCAGGCAATTGATCAATTGTACGACCGACAGATATGCGAGCAGTTAGGTTTGAGGCTCGGCCTGATTACAATAATGATTCATTCTGGTTCCCGGGGTCTTGGTTATCAGGTTTGTGACGATAATGTAAAGGGCATGATTCGCTGTTTGGATAAATACCATATTAACGTTCCGGATAGGCAGCTTGCCTGCGCGCCACTGGAGTCTCCCGAGGGAAGGCAATATCTGGCTGCTATGAAGTGTGCGGCTAATTATGCCTGGGCTAATCGCCAGTGCCTTATGCATCTTACGCGGAGGTCATTTGAGAGAGTATTTAATGAATCGTGGCAGAGTATGGGGATGTATTTAATTTATGATGTTGCTCATAATATTGCCAAGATAGAGAGGCACATAATAGATGGTAAAGAGATGACCCTCTGTGTTCATCGAAAGGGTGCAACCCGTGCTTTTGCACCGGGGCACCCAGCACTACCTGAAAGATATAAGCAGATAGGTCAGCCGGTGATTATACCCGGTGATATGGGTAGGAATTCGTATCTTTTAGTTGGTACCCAGAAGGCAATGCAGGAGACGTTTGGTAGTACCTGCCACGGAGCCGGCCGATTGAAATCTCGCTCTGCTGCCTTAAGGTCTATAAATATTAATCAGTTAATGAGGGAATTAGAGGAGAGGAATATATTTGTTAAGGCCTCAGGGCGAGGGACGATTGTGGAAGAGGCTCCTGCGGCATACAAGGATGTTAATGATGTGGTAGATGTTGTAGCTAATGCTGGTATTGCTAAGCGGGTATGTCGTATGCGCCCCTTAGGTGTTATTAAAGGCTGAGGTATGTTAGACATAAGATTTATTCGTGAGAATCGCGATACAGTAGAGAAGTCCATTATTGACCGTGGTCTCAAATTTAACCTGGATGAGCTTATCAAGATTGACGAGGCGCGTAGAGATATCCTCACTGCGCTGGAGGAGCTACGCAGACAGAAGAATATTGCTAATGATGAGATATCTCGTCTATTGAGAGAGAAAAAGGATGCAGAGAGGAATATCCAGGCAATGAGGTCTACCTCTCTAAAGATAGACGAACTACAGAAGAGACTGAAGGACTGCCAGGCGAGGTTAAATCAGTTGCTCTTGACCATCCCCAATATTCCACATTCATCCGTTCCTGTGGGAGATGTCTCAAGCAATAAGATTATACGCTCCTGGGGAGAGCTACGCAGATTTGATTTTCCTCCCTTGACTCATACGGAATTAGCCAGTGCACTGGAGATAATTGATTTCTCGCGCGCAGCAAAGATATCCGGCTCTAACTTTGTGCTTTATAAAGGTTGGGGAGCCAGGCTTGAGCGTGCCCTGATTAACTTTATGCTCGAGTTACATACTCAGAAGCACGGTTATACAGAGATATTTCCTCCCTTCCTGGTTAACCGTCGGGCAATGACGGGTACAGGTCAGCTTCCCAAGTTAGAAGAGGATATGTATCGGTTAAAAGACGATGATTATTTCTTGATTCCCACGGCCGAGGTTCCTCTAACAAACATTTTTTCCGATGAGGTTTTAGAGGAGGAGAGGCTACCTATATATTATACTGCCTATACTGCCTGTTTCCGCAGGGAGGCCGGCTCTTACGGGAAAGAGACTAAGGGCTTGGTCCGCGTGCATCAGTTTGATAAGGTAGAGCTGGTTAAGTTCGTAAGGCCGGATGATTCCTATGTTGAATTGGAGGGTTTGGTTCATGATGCTGAGGAGGTTTTACAGTTGTTAAATCTTCCTTATCGCGTGGTAGCATTATCCACTCAGGACCTGAGTTTTGCTGCTGCCAAATGTTATGACCTGGAGGCCTATGCTCCTGGCATAGATAAATGGCTGGAGGTCTCCAGCTGCAGCAATTTTGAGTCATTTCAGGCACGCAGGGCCAATATAAAGTACCGCTCTAAAGATAGAAAGTTAAACTATCCCCATACGCTTAATGGCTCAGGTATAGCACTGGCTCGTACGATGATTTGTCTGCTGGAGAACTATCAGCAGCCTGATGGCTCAATAGTTATACCTGAGGCGTTGCGTCCCTACTTGAATGGAGAGTCTGCAATCCCTAAACCCTAACAGGTCAAGAAAGGCTTTGACTGTCTTGAAGGCCATTATCTCTTTGTTTCTCTTGCCCTGGGTTTATTCTCTCAGCACTGCTTTTGTAGCTGAAGTTAGCACAGTAGAGGCAAGATATGTGCATTTGTTTGTCAGCGGAGTGGTTACCTGCGCCAGTTTATACCTCTTTATTTATGAGCCAACCAGGCTCTTTCAGATGGGACAGAGATTAACTGAGGCGATATTTCGTTTCCTTTCACCACTGGTGAAGATTGCCTCTTTTGTTCTACCTATCTATAGTATTATTGTGTTTATAGCCTGTATCTTAACATCACTATTTAATAAATCCACAGTTCTTTTCGGATTCTTTATTTTTCTTATAGGATTGACTATTACCTTCCATCTGATCTTTAGCGCGAGGATACTGCGTTCACGAAAGGAAGACTTTTTAATGATAAATTATCTTTTCTCTTTTGGCCTTGTTTATGTTATTAATATCTCGTTGCTTGCCTTGGGTTTTAGCGTCTTATTCAGGTCATTCTCCTGGATTAATTTCTGCAGGACGTCCTTCCAGATTAGCAGGGGTATCTTTTTTGCCGTATTCAACCAATTGTTTTTGTAATCATTCCATTTGCCATCAATAATATCAGACTTCTGTTACCCATCCAAGGCACTGGGGATTGACATTGTAGAACAATAATGGTATGATTTCAATCGGAGAGGTTCGGGAGTGGTTTAACCGGCCTGTCTTGAAAACAGGTGTCCACGTTGTGGACCGCGAGTTCGAATCTCGCCCTCTCCGCCAGTTTATATTATTTAATCA
>JAOZPD010000010.1 GCA_029932935.1 Candidatus Omnitrophota bacterium
GCCTTTAGTCCTTCTGACCTCAAAATCTTAAACCCCTTATTTTATCCAGTGCAGCAATGTTTCCTTCGTTAAAATTATATATTAATCAGAAAATAGAGATGCAAGAGGTAATTTCTGTTTTGGTTGAATTTGGTTATAAGCGACAAGAGGAGATATCCAGAGAAGGAGAATTTGCCAGGCGTGGTGGCATTGTTGATGTTTGGCCATTGACTTTCGAGTTGCCTCTGCGTATTGAATGGAGCGAGGATGAGATAGCAACTCTAAGGAGTATAGATTTACCTACAGGTAAAGGTTTTTGGGACCACACTGTTGTTATTGTTCTGCCTGCCTCTAAAATTCACCGTACAGGATTGACGCATTTTAAAGAGGACTTTCCTATATCTAATTTTTTAGATATAAGAGTCGGTGATTATGTGGTTCATAATCGTTATGGAATTGGTAAATTTTTAGGTCTGGAGAAGATTAAGATTGCTGATAGGTTTCAAGACCATCTGGTTATCCAGTATGACCGTCAGGAGAAATTATTTGTACCTGTTGAGCAGGCGCATTTAGTGCAAAAATATATAGCCTTCGGAGTGCGTCGTCCGCGATTAAATCGGTTGGGGACTAAAGAATGGATGCGCACTAAACAGAGAGCCAGGACTGGTATTCAGCAATTAGCCTGGGAGTTGCTGACTACTGAGGCGATGCGTAAGGCACGCAATGGCTTCGCTTACTCTAAGAATACTCCTTGGCAGAGTGAGTTTGAGGCTGGTTTTCCTTTCGCGGAAACAGCCGGTCAGGCAAAGGCTTGGGCTGAGGTGAGAGAGGATATGGAATCCCACAGGCCAATGGATAGGCTTCTATGCGGTGATGTGGGTTATGGTAAGACAGAGGTAGCTATGCGCGCGGCCTATAAGTGCGTGATGAATAATAAGCAGGTAGCCTTTTTGGTCCCTACTACAATTTTAGCCCAGCAGCATTATCAGAATTTTAAAAGGCGTATTGAGAAATTCCCCATCCGGATAGAAATGCTTTCTCGTTTAGTAAAAAAGAGTACACATGATATGATTATTAGAGATTTAGCTGAGGGCAAGGTAGATATCATTATCGGGACACATTGCCTTTTAGCCAGGGATATAAAATTTAAAGATTTAGGATTGGTTATTATTGATGAAGAACAGAGATTCGGGGTTAAGAGCAAAGAATCACTGAAGCGCTTACGCCTGAATTGTGACGTGCTTACCCTCACAGCTACACCTATACCACGCACCTTATATATGAGTCTGATGCAGATTAGAGACCTTTCGCTAATAGATACTCCCCCAGAAAACCGTTTGCCGATTAAGACCTTTGTGTTAGAATATGACGATGATTTGATACGGCAAGCGATTTTAAATGAGATTAATCGCAAGGGTCAGGTTTATTTCGTGCATAACAGAATCCTGGATATAGAGAAGATGAGGCAAAGGTTAGTTCAAAATCTGCCTCACCATGTTAGAGTTGGTGTTATCCATGGTCAAATGCGTCCACGACAGATAGAGTCAACGATGATAAAATTTTTGGATTCGCAGATAGATGTGCTTATCTCTACAGCCATTGTAGAATCCGGTTTGGATATACCAAATGTTAATACTATTATTGTTAACAATGCCGATGATTTTGGCCTGGCGGATTTACATCAATTACGCGGCAGGGTGGGTAGATTCGATAGGCCAGCTTTTGCCTATTTTCTCCTTCCTCATAAAGCTGTACTTTCTGATGAGGCAAGAAAGAGACTCAAGGCATTACAGGAGTATTCCGAGTTAGGTTCAGGATTTAAGATCGCTATGCAGGACTTAGAGATTCGCGGAGCAGGCAATCTATTGGGCACACAGCAACACGGATTTATTGTTTCTATAGGATTTGATCTGTATTGTCGTCTTCTGCGAGAATCAGTAGAGAGGTTTCGGAGAATCAAGGATGAGATTAAGGTTTAATATAATCGTAATATTAATATTATCTTTTGCCTATACATCAGCAATCTCTGCTCAGAGTGAAATTATAGCTATAGTTAATAATGAGATTATAACTCAGAAAGACTTAGACGATTTTGTTAATTTTATGCGGATGCAGATGTCTGTTAAGTATTCTGAGAGGGAGATTGAACAGAGGATAAAACAGATGTTGCCAGATTTAATAGACAAGCTTATTGAGGATAGGCTTATATTGCAGGCTGCTTATAAAGAGGGTATATCTATTGAGCAGGTTCGGATAAAATCGCGGTTAGAGCAAATTAAAAAGGGTTATCCCACAGAATCTGAATTTCAAGATGCATTGGTTGCCCAAGGATTAAGTCTGGCCGATATTGAATTGAAGATAAAAGAGCAGTTGCTAATGATGGAGATAATACAAAAGAAGGTAAGAAGTAAAATTGAAGTGAAGCCCAAAGAGGTTACCGATTATTATAATGAACATCGAGAGGAGATTAAGAGCCCGGAACAAAGGCAGGTTAGGGTGTTGGTGGTCAGGGACAGCAGTTTAATTGGGCCGATACGAAAATCAATATCAGAGTACAATGATTTAGATACTATAGCCCAGAAGTTTTCTTTAGAGATAACTGATTTTGATTGGGTAACCTCAAGGCAGTTGAAGGAGGATATTGCCAAAGCGGTATTCAAATCGCGGGTAGGCCAGCTTACGACATTTTCAGATTCAGAAGGTAGTTTTTATGTTCTGGAGGTCAAGGCGGTTAAGCCCCCTGCTGTGATTCCTCTTTTTGATGTTCAAGAAGAGATTAAGCGTATGCTTTTTGAGAGGAAGATGCGCGAGGCACTAGTCAAATGGCTGGATGAGCTTAGGGCAGGGGCATATATTGAGATAAAGGTCTCTCAATCGGACGATTGATTTAGAGATAGACAAAGGAAAAAGTGGCACAAAGGATTAATATTGGTATAACTATGGGTGACCCTGCCGGAGTAGGGCCTGAGATAATTGCTAAGGCAGTTTCTACCGAGGAGGTAAATAGATTAGGCAACATCTTGATAATTGGAGACAGATGGGTATTTGATAGTGTTAACAATGAAAAGGCCAAGATAGGGTCTTCTAAATATATCGATAGTGCATTACTCCAGTTCATTGATTTAAGAAATGTCCCACGTAGAAGTTTTAGATTTGGTAGAATGAAGAAAGAGTCTGGTCGTGCAGCAATGGAGTATCTCAAGGAGGCAGTAAGGTTGATAAGGAATGGACAGATAGATTGCCTGGTTACCGCGCCTATCTCTAAGGAGGCAATAAATTTGGCTGGATACAGGTATAACGGGCATACTGAGTTCTTAGCAGAGGCCCTTGGTAAGAAGGCGTATGATTTGACAATGATGCTTCTTAATAGATACCTTAAGATCTGCCTGGTAACGCGTCATTTGCCTCTAAGTAAAGTAAGCCGTATGCTTAATGAGGAGTTGATTTATAAAACTATCGTGGTTACTCATGATGCCCTGGTTAATTTTTTTGCAATCAGAAAACCTAAGATATGCGTGGCAGCGTTAAATCCACATGCTGGAGAGGGTGGTATGCTGGGTAGCGAGGAAATGGATAAGATTATTCCAGCTGTAAAAAGAGCGGCTAAGTTGATTGGACAGATTTCCGGGCCCCTGCCTGCAGATGTCGCCTTTCATTACGCAAGAGAAGGTCATTTTAATGCTATAGTTGCGATGTATCACGATCAAGCGTTGATACCCTTGAAGGTTACTGATTTTAATTCGGGAGTTAACCTTACCTTAGGACTTGATGTAGTGCGTACCTCTCCTTTGCATGGGACAGGGTTTGATATAGCAGGTAGAAATATCGCTAACTGTGTTAGTTTAACCTCAGCTGTAAAAACCGCAGTGGAATGCCTTAGGAATCTGAGGAGGATAAAGGGAGCCTCACGGCGTTAATTATTCTTTGATGGATGATTTTACAAGAGGATTTAGGCCAAGAAAATATTTAGGACAAAGCTTTCTTATCGATAGAAATATACAGAGAAAGATAATTCAGGCTTGTCAGATAACACCACGGGATACAATCTTAGAGATAGGTGCTGGTAGGGGCGAATTGACAAGATTGATAGCTCAACGCGCTGACAGGATATACGCCGTAGAGTTAGACCGGGAATTATGTTCGGTGCTTGATGATAATCTAAATATCCAGGATAAAGAAACGAGCCCTTGCCATAGAAACCAGATTCCCGCTAAAAACGCTAAGGTCACGATAATCAATGACGATATTCTCCGCTTTGATATCGGAAGATATTTTAAGTACGTTGACAAGATCAAAATTATCGGTAATCTTCCCTATAGTATCACCACCCCTATAATTGTGCGCTTGCTCAAATTCCGTAATAAAATAGAATACATTTTTATTACAGTCCAAAAGGAATTTGCTCAGCGGATGGTAGCGAGAGTGGGCACTTCTGACTGGAGCGCATTCAGTTGTTTTCTTCAATATTATACACAACCTCAGATATTATTTTTTATAAAAAAGACTTGCTTTCGTCCGCAACCCAAGGTAGACTCTGCATTAGTAAAGTTGACTGTAAAGAAAAAATTTTCCTTGGAAGGGAATAAGGAGCATCTGTTATTTAAGGTTATACGTTTAAGTTTTCAGCAGAGGAGAAAGACATTGAGGAATGCCCTGAGAGGAGTCATCTCGAGCGAGAGACTTAATAGATATTTCAATCAATACAATATAGACAAGAATATTCGTGGTGAGCGGTTATCTCTACAGGATTTTATTAATTTAATTCATTTTAAATAACTTATAGTTTGCTTGAGCAAATCTGATTGATTTCTTTAAAAAGGAGACAGGAGGGTGAAGGCTAGTCTAAATATCGGTAGTATAACGAGGTTGATAGTTGTGGGGGCGTGTTTATTTCTTCTTTCTTCTTGTGCTTCAGTTTCTCCCCCGCCTACAGTTAGGCCATCCGTTTCTCCTGTGCCCCCCTTGGAGGTGCCTAGGCAGGATAAGATTCATGTGGTAGCCCCGGGGGAGACCCTCTGGAGAATAAGTAAGGCCTACGACGTGAGTATTGAGGATATAATGCGAGCAAATAAATTGAGCAAGGATGATGAATTGACCATGGGCCAGAAGCTCCTTATTCCGCATGCATTGCCTGCCTGTTCGATTATAGCGCTGTATCCTTCTCGTAAATGGAAATATATTATCATCCATCATAGTGCCAGCGATGAAGGCAATGCTTTATTGTTTCATAAGTCTCATACTAATTATAGAGGATTTTCACGGGGTTTGGGCTACCATTTTGTCATCGATAATGGTACTTATGGCAAGCCCGAAGGATATATTGAAGTTTCTCCTCGTTGGATTAAACAGCAGGATGGTGCTCATTGTAAAGCATCAGGCATGAATCACATGTCGATAGGTATCTGTCTGGTGGGCAATTTCAGCAAGGAGGAGGTTTCTGATAAGCAACTCTATTCGCTGGTTTATTTGGTGTCTATTCTGAAAAAGTATTATCATATACCAATGAAGAATATTATGGGACATGGACAGGTCTCAGGCGCTTTTACTGAATGCCCCGGGAAGAAATTTCCCTGGGATAGATTCTTTGCTCTCTTGAACAGGATGAGTAATTAATTAATCCTGCCGTTATGAACTACTCTTACTCCTGGAGTTAAATTCTAATCTTACTTGGTTCAATATAAGTGTCTAATAGCATCCGCTTTGCCTTCGATTACTCTATCGTTAACCTCTGATTTTACTTGACAGTTTTAATTTACATTGATAATATATCAGTTACCGCTATAAAGTTACATAGTGGAGTGAAAGACAATAAGTTGCGGTAAAAATATAATAAATAGCATTGCGTGACTTCAGCCTCGTGCAGAGGGTTATAGATGCGGTTTACTGCCAAAAGGAGGTAAATGAATGACAAAGAAGGATATAATTTTAAGGATTTCTGATCAGGTAAACTTGAAACAGATTGATATTAAGAAGGTAGTTCAGGCTACCTTTGATTGCATTTTAGATGCCCTGGCGCGTGGAGAGAAGATTGAGTTGCGTAATTTCGGCATCTTTAAAGTAAAACAGCGTAAACCTCGCACAGGACGCAATCCCCGCACTGGTACTATTGTTCCCGTACCGGCACGCAAAAGTGTAGTTTTTAAGCCAGGGTTGGAGATGAAACAGAGAGTAAAATAGATTTATGGTTAAGCGAGTGCGGGGTACTCAGGATATCTTGCCCTTCAATTCTAAAGCATGGCAGGAGATAGAGCGGATATCCAGAAAAATTTTTTCCCTTTATGACTATCAAGAGATTCGTACGCCTATCCTAGAAGAACCATCTCTATTCAACCGTTCCTTAGGGGATACTACTGAGATAATTCAGAAGCAGATGTTTCGTGTTTTGCATGAGAGGGATCAGTTAGTCTTGCGTCCAGAGGGTACTGCTTCTGTGGTGCGGGCTTATTTGGAAAATAATTTAGACAGAAGATATGGAGTGGTTAAGCTATACTATTTCGGCCCTATGTTCCGTGCTGAGCGTCCTCAGAAGGGGCGTCTGCGTCAGTTTCATCATCTTGGCATTGAGGCAATCGGGAGTCTATCTCCTTTATTAGATGTGGAGGTTATTTCCTTAAGCGATAGATTGCTTAGAGAATTAGGCATTAGCGGCTACCAGATATATATTAACAGTCTGGGTTGCAAGGATGACAAGATAGAGTTAGGTAGGATACTGCGTAAGAACTTAAAAGGCAGATTATCTGAATTGTGCCCAGATTGTCAGGTTCGTTTTGGGCGCAATGTTTTCAGGATTTTAGATTGCAAGAAGCCACGTTGTCAGAAGGTTGTGGCTAATTTGAATTTGGGGCATGATTATCTCTGTTCTGATTGTAGAGAGCATTTTCAGAGAGTAATTGATGGGTTAAGGGCGATAAACATAACTTATCAGGTATCTTTTTCTCTGGTGCGCGGATTGGATTATTATACACGTACTGTGTTTGAGATTAAGCATAATCGTCTGGGTGCGCAGGACGCATTAGGTGCCGGTGGAAGGTATGATAATCTGGTAGGGCAGCTGGGGGGGCAAGATAAGGGAGCAATCGGCTTCGCCCTCGGGATAGAGAGGCTGCTCCTGGTGAGAGATAGAACCGCAGATTCTTCCTCTAAACAATTAGTATATATAATTACCCTGGGAGAAGAGGCGGATAAAGAGGGGGTATGTTTGTTGCATGCTCTACGCGATAATAACGTTTTTGCCGATATGGATTATAGTGAGCGCTCCTTGAAGGCACAGATGAGGCAGGCCAACGACCTGAATGCAAGATTTTGTATCATAATCGGTGAGGATGAGTTAAAGAAGAGTGTGGTTTCTCTGCGGGATATGGCCTCAGGTAAACAGGAGGAGGTCCCCGAGAGATATTTGTTAAACAGACTATCCAGTCTTGGCTTGACAGCGAATTGACAGTTTAATTAGGAATTATCATGTTGCGAACGCATACCTGCGGACAATTGACCGTTAATGATATTAATTCCCAGATAACACTCTGTGGATGGGTAGCTTCCAGAAGAGACCATGGTAAGGTGATATTTATTGACCTTAGAGACAGATACGGATTAACCCAGATAGTCTTTGTTCCCACCCAGACAAACAGAGAGGCTTATGAAAAGGCGAAAGAATTGGGCAATGAGTATGTTATTATGGTTCAGGGTAAGGTAAATCGTAGGCCAAAAGGGACCGAGAATCCAAGATTAACTACCGGAGAAATTGAGGTTCTGGCTGAGCGTTTAAGCATTTTGAATACCTCCGCCAGTGTGCCTTTTGAGATAAAAGAAGAGGTAAACGCAAATATTGATATACGCCTTAAGTATCGCTATTTAGATTTACGGAGAAAGAAGGCATTGGATAATTTAATATTAAGACATAAACTCTATTCAGCCATTCGCTCTTTTTTGGATACTCAGAGTTTTATAGAGGTGGAGAGTCCTATATTAACTCGTTCTACCCCTGAGGGGGCCAGAGATTTTCTTGTTCCCTCCCGTCTTATGGCAGGGCAATTCTACGCTCTTCCACAGTCGCCTCAGCTATTCAAGCAGATTCTTATGGTTGCTGGATTGGATAGATATTATCAGATTGCTCGTTGCTTTCGTGACGAAGATTTACGTGCCGATCGCCAGCCAGAGTTTACGCAGCTGGATTTAGAGATGTCTTTTGTGCAGCAGGATGATATTTTTGATTTAATCGAGCGGCTAATGCAATATGTTTTCCGTGAGGCTTTAAGTATAAATATTGAGATTCCCTTTCCTCGTATTGACTTTGAGGATTCTATCAGACGCTATCAGACTGATAAGCCAGATTTGAGAACACCGGATAAAAAGGAGCGGTTTTCCTTTGTGTGGGTAACCGGTTTCCCCTTATTTAAATATGATGAGAATCAGAAGCAATGGACGAGTGAGCATCACCCCTTTACTGCTCCGGAGGGAGGAGATATAGATTTGTCAGATGATTCCTGGAAAAGGGTTAAGGCGCTTGCTTATGATTTGGTGTTGAATGGTGTAGAGGTTGCCTCTGGTTCAATCAGGATTCATCAGCCGCAATTGCAGAAGAAGATATTCGAGATTATTGGTATAGATGAACGCGAGGCGATGTCGCGGTTTGGTTTTTTGATTGAGGCATTAAGATATGGTGCCCCGCCGCACGGAGGCATTGCTTTGGGTATAGATAGATTCCTGAGTCTGCTTGCTAATGAGGAGACAATACGCGAGGTCATCGCTTTTCCTAAGACCCAGAGCGGTTGTTGTCTATTAACCGGTGCACCCTCATTTGTTGATAAGGCGCAGCTGGACGAGCTGGGATTGGATATAAAGAGGGCAAACGAGCCGGAGCCTCTTTAATAAAGACCCTTGGTAGATGTATAAAATGAATAATTCATTGAAGGAGGAAGGGGATGTATAAGAAGATAATTTTAGTAGGCGCAGGTTGTTTTCTGTTAGTTGTTATCTGTGGTTGCGCTGTGAGGACATACCCTGTAATAAGAGATAGAGTGGATCAGGATTTAACCACAGGTAACCGCGGATATTTAGTCGGCGAGGCTAAGGTTTCCGAAGAGAAACCTAGAAAGACTACACGTCAGATTCAAATCTTTGAACTCGAGATGCCTCACCCGAAAAGAGTTAAAGAAAAGACGTTACTACCCAAACCAGGTATTAGCCCTGATATACTTGTCTTGGAGAGTAAGACAAAAAAACGGGGTATACCGTCGATTAAGCCGATTGTTGTTAAGCCTGTTGATTCATCCGGGAAGGCCGAGAAGGGTATAGTTTTACAGGAGTATAAGGTGCGCAAGGGAGATACGCTCCAGAGTATATCTAAAAAGTTCTATGGTACAACAAAGCGCTGGACAGATATCTATAAAGCCAATAAGGATATATTAAAGAGTCCAAATAAAATTTATCCGGGGCAGGTTATTAAGATACCTGTAGAGAAGATGGCCGGGGAGGGATTCGTAAAATAGATGGAGAGAGTTATTCCTTTATACAATAATCAGGAGACACAGGCCTTGTTCGGGACGCATGATAAGAATATAAAGGCTATTGAGAAACAGTGCAGTATAAAAATCAACACCCGCAATGGAGAGCTTAAGCTGAATGGCAAATCTGAGAATATCCAGAAGGCAATGGTGTTGATTAATTCCTTGCTCGCCCCCATAAGAAAAGGGCAACCAGGTAATACAGAGATGTTACATTCACATCCCCACAAACATAATGTTTCGCCAAAGACAAGGCGTCAGAGGGAATATGTAGAAGCCATAAAAAAGTATGATATTGTCTTCGGTGTTGGTCCCGCCGGAACAGGCAAGACGTATCTTGCTGTCTGGCAGGCTAAAGAAGCACTGAGAAAGGGAGATGTTAGAAGAATTATTTTAACCCGCCCTGCCATTGAGGCGGGAGAGTCTTTAGGTTTTCTCCCTGGAGATATGTACGAGAAGATTTCTCCCTATCTACGCCCGCTCTATGATGCGCTTTATGATATGATGGAGGCTAATGTTATCGAGAAATATATAGATACAGGGATAATCGAGATAGCCCCTCTTGCTTATATGCGAGGAAGGACATTAAACGATGCCTTTATAATTTTAGATGAGGCGCAGAACTGTACGGCTGAGCAGATGAAGATGTTCCTGACGCGCTTAGGATTTGATTCCAAGGCGGTTATTACAGGTGATATAACTCAGAGTGACTTGCCAGGCGGAAAGCCTACGGGGCTTCTCCAGGCTCAGCAGTTATTTAAGAATATAGACGGTATAAAGTTTGTTTATCTTACAGGTGCCGATATAGTGAGACATGAGTTAGTGCAGAAGATAATTGAGGCATATGAAAAAGCGAGTCGTAAGAAATAGTATTGCTATAGCTGTTTTATTCTTACCAAGTTTTATACTGGGTATCAACCTGCTTATTCCCACAATTATTACCACCATCTTTGTCTATATGGAGGCAGGGAGGCCGAAGAAGGCATATGACTGCAAGATTCTCCATCTGAGTTTGCTATTCTTGATTATATTTGCCATTGGTCATTGGGTTTATGCCGAGAATTTAAACATTTACTATATTCCCTTTTCTCTTATATCGATGCTGGTAATTATTCTATGGCAAGATTTGATGATTTCTCTTTTTATGATTCTTGCCTGCGGTTTTTCTTTGGCTATTGAGTTTAAAAGCCTGGACTTGGGGATAGTTTTCTTTGTCAGTGCGATTATCTCTACTGTCCTCTTGGTTGATGTCCGCAGACGTTCACAGATTATACGTGCAGGATTTATTGTTGGCCTGTTCCAATCACTAACCTGGTTGCTTATCCAGGATTTTAGTATATCCAATATCGATACACATATTATCTTCTTTGTTAATGGGATTGCCTGCGGCATAGCTGTAGTTGGCTTCTTGCCTGTGTTTGAATATATATTTAATCGTATTACAAATATTAGTTTATTAGAGTTATCAGATTTTAATCAGCCGGTATTGAAGAAGTTAATGTTGGAGGCGCCAGGGACATATCATCATAGTTTAATTGTAGGTAATCTTTCAGAGGCTGCCTGTGAGGCAGTGGGCGCAAACGCTTTATTGGCCAGGATAGGGGCATATTACCATGATATAGGGAAAATAGGAAAGGCAGAGTATTTTAGTGAGAATCAAAACCTGGTAGGAGCCAGTAAGCACGAAGACCTTTCACCATCTATGAGCAAATTAGTTATTATAAATCATGTAAAGGAAGGGGAGGCGCTCTCTAAGCGTTATCGCATTAATCCCAGGATTACTGATTTTATTCTTCAGCATCACGGAACAAGCCTTGTGTATTATTTTTACCGGAGGGCTTTGGAAAACGAAAAGACAGATCAGGAGGTTCGCGAGGAGGGCTTTCGTTATCCTGGGCCTAAGCCGAAGAGTAAAGAGACGGCCATTGTGCTTTTGGCGGATTCAGTGGAGGCAGCGACGCGCTCCATAAAAGAACCTACACCCAATAGGATTGAGCAGGAGGTGCACAAAATTATCAATAATAAATTTATTGATGGTCAGTTAGATGAGTGTGAGTTGACCCTGAAGGATCTCGAGAAGATATCGGGTATCTTCATTCGTCTTTTAACAAGTATATATCATTCCCGTATAACCTATCCGAAGGCGAATCGTGCGAATAATCATCATAAATCAGCAAAAGAAAATCCCCATCAACAAGAGGGCAACAAAAACAGCCGTTCTTAAGATTTTAAAAAATCTTAAAGTAGATTTAGAAAAAGGCGAGCTTAATATCGTTTATGTGGACAATAAAACTATCCAGGAGTTGAATCTCAAGTTCTTGGGAAGGCCCCGCCCTACTGATGTATTGTGTTTTGATCTCTCTGAGGGCGGAAACTTCATCGCTGATGTAGTAATATCTACAGAGAAGGCATGCGAGAATTCCTTATTATTCAATACCTCACCATTATGGGAAATGAGACTTTATCTTATCCATGGAATATTACATCTTTTTGGCTATAATGACCGCCGCAAAAAAGACAGAATGCGTATGCACAGGAAGGCAATCCGTATAATGAAACAGATTGGAACACAGGATTAATATGTCAATACATAAAACAGAGGCCATTGTTTTAAGTACTCAGAACTTTAGGCAGACCAGTCTCATCGCCAATTTTTATACTCGCGATTTTGGTAAACTCTCCGGTTTATTAAAGGGCATAAGGCAGGAACCTTTTAAGTTCAACAGTAGCGTAGATGTATTCTCTCTTAATGAGATAATTTTCTACAAGAAGACAAAGACCTCTTTGCATCTGGTCAGTCAATGCGACCTGAAGAATGACTTCAGGCTAATAAAGAATGATTTAGAAAGGATAAAAAAGGCATTCTCGTTGGTGAGATTGATAAATATTCTGACCGCAGAGGAAGATAAAAATGAAGATATCTTCAATCTTGCTGTTGATTGCCTTGCTCAATTAGAAAACAATTCTGACATAGATAAAATATTAATAATTTTTAAGATTAAACTTCTTGATTTTTGTGGATTTAAGCCGCATCTTGATTCTTGCGTTTCTTGTAATAATAAGATTATTGCTCAGGCAAAGTTCAGTTTAAAATTTGGTGGGTTATTATGCGACCGCTGCGTGGGCAAAGACATTAAATCCAGAACCGTTTTCCGTGGCACCGTAGCTTCTATTTTATATATTGAGAAGAATAATTTTGATAATGTTCTTCGCTTGGGTATGAACCAGGCGATAAAGAGAGAGCTTAATCAGGTTCTGGACGCGTTTCTGGAATTTCATTTAGATAAGAAATTATACAATGAGGAAAAGGTTGAGGCGGGGGGAGTAATATGAAGATAGTTATTGCCGGTCCTGGTGCTATAGGCTCGCTCTTTGCTTCTTATCTGTCTAAGTCAAAACAGGAGATTTGGTTGTTGGATAAAGATAAACACCGAGCTGAGAAATTAAATCAGAGCGGTATCCATATTGAGGGCGTTTCGGGAGTCTGGAGGTCTAAAGTAAGGGTTTCTGCTAATCCTGAGGAGATTGGTAAGGCTGATCTGTTGATTATTTGTGTAAAATCTTATGATACCAAGCGTGTAATAAATTATGCCCGTCCGGTTATCGACGCTGGTTCCTCTGTGCTTACGTTGCAGAACGGTATTGGGAATGTAGAGATTATCAGTGAGTTGTTGCGCGGACAGGATGTATTTGCTGGGATAACTAGTCAGGGTGCCAATTTAGTTGAGCCGGGTAAATTGCGCCATGCTGGTTTTGGTGAGACACTTATTGGAAGTCTAGATGGTAAATTGACATCGCAGCTACGCCAGATACGCCAGTTATTTAACGAGGTAGGTATTCCTACACGTCTGTCTAGAGATGTCAAGGGCGCTCTTTGGTCAAAGTTAATTATCAATGTAGGCATAAATGCCTTGACCGCTATTACACGTTTAAGAAACGGACAATTATTAGAATTTGTGGGTACTCGCGCTATTATGAGTCAGGCTGTTTCAGAGGCTGCTAAGATAGCCAAGAGGAAAAGGATAAAGTTGCAGTTTGATGACCCCTTGACTAAGGTGGAGGCGGTGTGTTCTGCGACGGCAAATAATATCTCCTCGATGCTGGCAGATGTTTTAAGAAAGAGACGCACAGAAATAGATTTTATTAATGGTGTAATTGTTCGTTCAGGAGAGAGTTTAGGGATATCCGTGCCGGTCAATTGCCTCTTAGTCGATTTAATAAAAACAATAGAGTCAAGTTATAGTCTGCGTATAGAGCATTAGAGACGTTATCCCTCCACTTCCACAGTCAACAAGAATTAATTTTTAAAATAAGATGCAGAATTCAAAGATTGCTGAGATTCTTACTAATATCGCCAGGATTCTGGAGATTAAACAGGAGAATCCCTTTCGTATCAGGGCTTATCAAAAGGCAGCGCAGAATATAAAGGACTTATCCGAGGACGTAGCTGATCTGATTAAACAGGATAGATTATTGAAGATACCCGGTATTGGGAAGGATTTGGCGGATAAGATAAAAGAGATTGTTATAACCGGCAGATTAGAATTCTACGAACAATTAAAAAGCAGTATTCCTGAAGGCTTGCTGGATTTATTAAGTATTCCTTCGGTAGGTCCTAAAATGGCATGGACTTTTTATAAGAAATTAAATATAAAGAATATCGGCGATTTAGAGAGAGCAATCGATAACAATAAATTAGTAGGTTTGGTGGGAGTGAAGGAAAGAACAATAGATAACATAAAACAGGGACTGTTACTTCTTAAGAAGGGTAAAGAACGGATGCCTTTGGCGGTTGCTATCAGGACTGCTGAAGAATTTACCTCCGCCTTATCGCGCTTGCCGTATGTGAATAAGATTAACCCTGCTGGCAGCCTGCGGCGTCACAAGGAGACTGTCAGAGATATTGATATATTGATTGTTTCTTCAAAACCGGCCAAGGTGATGGAGGATTTTGCCCATCTCCCTCCCGTAAAGAATATTCAAGCCAAAGGGAACACCAAGGCATCTGTACTTACTAATCAAGATATCCAGGTTGATTGTCGGGTGGTAACTGATAAATCCTTTGGAGCCGCGCTCTTGTATTTTACCGGCTCGAAGAACTTTAATATTAAACTTCGTACCCTCGCTATCAAAATGGGATTAAAGATTAATGAATATGGCCTTTTCTCCGCCAGTAAATATTTAGCCGGTCGTACAGAAGAAGAAATTTTTAAGTTATTAAAAATGTCATATATCCCTCCAGAGTTAAGAGAAGACACGGGAGAGATAGAACTGGCTATGAAAAATAAACTCCCCCGACTTGTCGATATAGACAGTATTCGTACTGATATACATGTGCATTCTAATTATTCGGATGGAATGAATTCTATAGATGAGATAGTGCACGCGGCAAGAGGTATGAATTATTCTTATATTGTGATTACCGATCACTCACAGAGTCTTAAGGTTGCCAGAGGAGTAAGCATAGCTGATTTAAGAAAGAAAAAGAGAGAGATTGAGCGGATAAACAAGCATATCAGGGGATTCCGCGTTCTTTATGGTACGGAGGTAGATATAGATTCAGATGGCCGGCTTGATTACAAGGAGCAGGTACTTCGTGAATTTGATGTTGTGATTGCAGCAATACATACGGGGTTTAAGCAGACAAAGGCTAAATTAACCCAGCGGCTGATTAAGGCATGCCGGAACCGCTATGTTCACATTATTGCCCATCCCACAGGAAGATTGTGGGGTGTGCGCGATTCTTATGAACTGGATTTTGAGCAGATTCTGAAGGTCTGCAGAGATACCAATACTGCCCTGGAGATAAATGCCTTTCCTGATAGATTGGATTTAAACGATATAAATGCCCGTCATGCGAAGGCAGCAGGTGTCCGTTTAGCCATAGGTACCGATGCTCATACGATTGATAGCCTCTCTTCAATGAGATTGGGGATCTTTGTGGCCAGGAGGGCTTGGTTGGAAGAAGCAGATCTACTTAATACCTTATCCGTCGATAAGTTCCTTAAGACAATAAAGAAATAAATATGTTAAATAATAAATACTACAATATCTTTATCCTTGCAATCTTAACTTTTCATCTTTGCGGTTGTCAGAATCGCGTTTTATATAGAGATAGTAAATTGATGATGGGAACGGTCGTGGAGGTAATCTCTCCCGATAAGAGGGCAGCAGGCATTGCATTTAGGGAGATAGAAAGGATTGAGGGATTACTGAGTTATTATAATGACGAGAGTGAAATCTCCAGATTGAATAGACAGGGAACATTGAGGGTAAGCAAAGAGGTGTTATTTATTATTAATAAAGCGCGTGAATTCTGGGAGGCCTCGGATGGCTTGTTCGATATAACTGTTTCTCCTCTGGTAGAGTTATGGGGATTCTACGATAAAAATTATCACATCCCTGGTGATTTACAGATAAAAGAGAAGCTGTCCTTAATTGGATTTGACAAAATAGAAATCAATGATAGTATTATTAGGTTTAAAAAGGATGGAATGAGGATAGATTTAGGAGCAATTGCTAAAGGCTATGCCATAGATTGTGCGGTTAATAAATTGAGGCTGGCAGGGGTAGATAGCGCTCTTCTAAATGCCGGTGGAGAAATATATTGTCTGGGGGATAAGTTTGGTTATCCCTGGCGTGTGGCAATAAGAGTAGGTAAACAGTTGGATAATAGCGGATATCTGGAACTAATAGATAAGGCAGTAGCAACCTCGGGAGATTATGAACAATATTTTTCCGTAAATAACATTCGTTATTGTCATATATTGAATCCTAAGACGGGAAGGCCAGTTACTTCAGGCGTTCTTAGCGTAAGCGTGATTGCCGATGATTGTTTGACTGCTGACGCCTTAGCAACGAGTATTTTTATTTTGGGTGAGAGTAGAGGACGACAGTTGGCCAACAGGTTTAACGCCGAGGTTAAGATTTATACAGATGTTCAGAGTAATAAGCAAGGTTAAATTAGCCACCCAGATTACCAAATTAGAGATAGAGGCTCCTCTTATTGCCCGGAAGGCGCAAGCGGGACAGTTTGTTGTTTTGGTTAGCGATGAGAAGGGAGAGCGTATTCCTTTGACCCTGGCAGACTGGGATGGCTCTAAGGGGACAATTACTCTGATTTTTCAGGAGGTAGGTTTTACGACCTCTAAGTTATCTGCCAAAGAGGCAGGTGATTGGATTGAGCATATTCTTGGGCCGTTGGGGCATCCCACCGAGATTAGAAATATTGGTAGGATTATATGTATCGGAGGAGGAGTGGGTATAGCTGAGGTATATCCGATAACCAGGGCATTTAGAAAGGCGGCTAATGAGGTTATTGGTATTATAGGGGCGCGTAGCAGGGAATTACTTATCTTAGAGAAAGAAATGAGGCAGGTTTGTAATGAGTTATACATCAGTACGGACGACGGCTCTTATGGCAGGAGGGGATTCGTAACGGAGGTATTAAAAGAGATACTGAATACAGATAAGACACTGGTTAAACTGGTTTATGCAGTAGGTCCGGTGATAATGATGCGTGCTGTCTCAGAGGTTACACGTCCATTAGAAATAAAAACTTTAGTAAGTCTTAATCCAATAATGGTTGATGCAACGGGTATGTGTGGCGCTTGTCGCTGTACAGTAGGAGGAGAGGTTAAATTTGCCTGTGTAGATGGTCCTGATTTCGACGCCCATCAGGTCAACTTCCAAGAGTTAGAGAAAAGAATCAATCAATTTAAAACCCAAGAACAAATAATCAGGGACATCCCTTGAGCCCTTCGAGGGACATCCTTTGAGCCGAATACAAGGATGTCCCCATTAATAATATGCGTCAAAAAGTAAGACAACAATTACCAGAAGAGAGGATAAAAAATTTTCAAGAGGTCTCGTTAGGTTTCTCGGATGAACAGGCTATAGCTGAGGCAAAGAGATGTCTTCAGTGCAAACAGCCAAAATGCGTCCAGGGATGTCCTGTGGGAATAGATATTCCTGGTTTTATTAATCTTATTTTACAAGGCAAACGCAGAGATGCATTATTGAAAATAAGAGAAAAGAATAATCTTCCCGCCATTTGTGGACGCGTGTGTCCTCAAGAGTATCAATGTGAGAGTGAGTGTGTTCTCAGTAAGAAAAATATTCCTATTAATATAGGGGCTTTAGAGAGATATGCGGCAGATTACGAGCTATTATATCCTTCAGTGAGTATTTCTTCTTCCTATAAATTACAATCTGAGAGCAAACAAAAGATTGTAGTGGTGGGTAGCGGTCCCGCTGGCTTGACAGCAGCAGCAGATCTTGCTAAAATGGGTTATTATGTTTTGCTCTTTGAATCCCTGCATATAGCTGGTGGTGTATTGAGTTATGGCATACCAGAGTTTCGATTACCAAAAACCATCGTCAGGAGAGAGGTTGATTATGTCAGGAGCGTCGGTGTAGAATTATGTACCGATGTTCTTATTGGTAGAACACTCACTATAGATGATTTATTTACTCAAGGTGCGCAGGCTATATTTCTTGCTGTGGGTGCTGGTTTACCTCAATTTCTTGGCATACCTGGCGAAAACCTAAAAGGTGTATTTTCGGCTAATGAATTTCTAACCAGGGTTAATTTGATGAAGGCATATCGTTTTCCTGAATATGCTACGCCTATAAATCTCGGAGATAAGGTTGTGGTAATCGGCGGTGGGAATGTAGCTTTTGATTGCGCGCGAGTCGCTATTAGATTAGGGAAGGATACTCAGTTGGTGTATCGCCGTACGGAAAATGAAATGCCTGCGCGAAAAGAAGAGATAGAAAACGCTAGGGCCGAAAGCTTAAAATTTAGATTGCTTACTCAACCAATAAGTATTCTTGGCGATAAAAACGGTAGTGTATGCGGACTGGAGTGTATAAAGATGCAGTTGGGGCAGCCAGATGATTCAGGTAGAAGGCGACCTGTCCCAATAAAAGATTCTAATTTCGTTCTTGATATAGATACTGTCATTGTTGCAATTGGTCAGAGGCCAAATCCTTTAATTAGCAAGGTTACACCTCAACTGAAGACCAATCCAAATGGTACAATCTGGGTGGATGATAATTTAATGACTTCTCTCCCTGGTGTCTTCGCCGGTGGAGATATAATAACCGGTGCTGATACGGTAATATCAGCAATGGGTGCTGGTAAGAAGGCAGCTACTCAGATAGATAAATTCATAAAGACTAAAAGAGAATCCCTATAGTGAAATGAGCACTGGAAAAATAGCTATAAAAGATATTTTAGAAAAAAAGAATAAACAGAAGATAACTATGCTTACCGCTTATGATTTTCCTCTTGCTTCTTTGATAGATAGGACAGGTATTGATATGATTCTTGTAGGTGACTCAGTCGCAAATGTAGTGTTGGGTCTGCAGTCAACTACTCAGGTAGGAATGCCAGAAATGCTTCATCACGCCAAGGCAGTATCAAGAGCAGTAAAACACGCATTAATTATTGGAGATATGCCCTATGAATCTTATCAGCTCAATCCTGAAGAGTCAGTAAGGAATGCCCGTAGGTTTATCGAGGAAGCAGGGTGCGACGCGGTAAAATTAGAATGGTTCGAGCACTGCCTGGAGGTTACCGAGCAAATAGTGAAAGCGGGTATCAGAGTAATGGGTCACATTGGTCTTACGCCGCAGACGGCGGATAAGTTAGGTGGATTTAAGGTACAAGGAAAGGATGCTGATGCTGCTCAAAGATTGATTCAGCAGGCGCAAGATTTAGAAAGCAAGGGATGCTTTTCTATTGTACTTGAATGTGTCCCAGATAAAATAGCCGAGATTATTACCCAGAAATTAAAGATTCCCACAATTGGCATCGGTGCAGGGGTATATTGCGATGGTCAGGTGTTAGTAACTCATGACCTGTTAGGGTTATTTGAGCGGTTCAAACCCAAATTCGTCAAGCAATATATTAATCTATCTTCTCAGATTGAGAAGGCAATCCGTGATTACAAAGAGGAGGTTATTAAGGGAGAATTTCCCACAAGAGAACACAGCTTTAGTATAAAGAAGGAAGAATTAGAAAAGATTACTTAATGTATTCAAAAGGGGACACCCTCATATTTAGCTTAGAGGATGTCCCTCGAAGAGATGAAAGCATGTCCCTAAGTTTGATGGATAAGATTGTTTCGCTTTGTAAGAGAAGAGGTTTTATTCTGCCGGGGTCCGATATATACGGTGGCCTAAGTAATACCTGGGACTACGGCCCATACGGCACAGAACTTAAGAATAATGTAAAGCGTTCTTGGTGGAGGGCGAATGTCCATCTCAGAGAGGATATCTATGGTATGGATGCAGCGATTCTTATGCATCCTCGGGTGTGGGAGGCCTCAGGTCACATTAAGCAGTTCTACGATTATAAAAGTGATTGTAAGTCTTGCCACAGGTTATTTAAGGTCGCTGAACTTAAGAATAAGCAGGTTTGTCCAGACTGTGGCGGCAGGCTTACAGAGGCGCGGCCGTTTAATCTTATGTTTAAAACTCATCAGGGTCCTGTGGAGGATAAGGCCGGTGAGATATATTTAAGACCAGAGACAGCCCAGGGTATGTTTGTTAATTTTCTCAATATACTTGATACATGTCATCCCAAGCTGCCGTTTGGCCTTGCTCAGATTGGCAAGGCCTTCAGAAATGAGGTGACACCCGGAAACTTTACATTTCGGACGCGCGAATTTGAACAGATGGAGATAGAGTATTTTGTTCATCCTGAGGATGCGGATAAAAAGTTGGAGGAGTGGATTGAACAGAGATATAGCTGGTACGTAAATCTCGGGATTAAAAAAGAGAATTTACGCAAGCGTCCGCATGGGCATGATGAATTAGCACATTATGCTAAGGCCTGTACAGATATAGAATATAATTTTCCCTTTGGTTGGTCCGAATTGGAGGGGATAGCCAATCGTACCGATTTTGACCTTAAACAGCATGCGCAATATTCAGGTAAAGACCTAACCTATTTTGATAATCAATCCAAGAGGCGTTTTTATCCTTATATTATAGAGCCCTCCGGGGGAGTGGATAGGACTGTATTGGCATTCTTGGTGGATTCATATCGAGAGGAGGAGGTTAGGGGTAGGAAGAGGGTAGTTTTGGGGCTTCATAGCGATCTGGCTCCTATAAAAGTAGCGGTCCTGCCTCTTCTGACAAACCGAGGGGAGATTGTGGAGTTAGCCAGGCAGATAGCTCAGGATTTAAAAAAGAATCTTGTCTGCGTGTATGATGATACCGCAGCTATCGGGAAATTATATCGTCGCCAGGATGAAATAGGAACATTGTATTGTTTAACCGTCGATGTTCAATCCCTGGAGGACAGGAAGATAACGGTAAGAGATAGAGATTCTATGCAGCAGGAAAGAGTAAGCATAGATAAGGTAAGGGAGTATCTTGGTGATAAGTTAAATTTATCTAATTGATGGTTATTTAACAAATTAAGGAAGGAGGAGGTTGATTAGCAATGGCGAAAAAATATGTTTACTTCTTTGGTGGAGGAAAGGCAGATGGTAATGGAAAGATGAAGGAGCTTTTAGGTGGTAAAGGGGCAAATTTAGCAGAGATGGCAGGGCATAAGAATTTACGCTTACCAGTCCCCCCCGGATTTACTATTACCACCGAGGTTTGTACATATTATTATAAAAATAAAAGACGTTATCCAGCTGGTCTGAAAGAGCAGGTAAACCGAGCTATGAAAAAGGTAGAGACATTAATGGGTAAGAGATTCGGCGATCCTAATAATCCTCTCTTGGTTTCAGTGCGTTCAGGCGCCCGAAAGTCAATGCCCGGGATGATGGAGACCGTGCTTAATGTGGGTCTTACCTCCAGGACTATTCCCGGTCTAATAAAACAGACGCAGGGAAATGAGCGATTTGTTTATGACGCTTATCGTCGTTTGATTATGATGTATTCTGATGTAGTAATGGAGAAGGCAGCAGGTATCGAACCTGAGGAGGATAAGGGCATCCGTAGGCAATTAGAGAAGATAATGTCTCAGATGAAGGATGAGAAGCAGGTAAGCTCTGATGTGGATTTAAATACGGATGATCTGAAGAGATTGTGCGAACTATTTAAGGCAAAGGTAAAAGAGGTATTAGGTAAGGATTTTCCCGATGAGCCGCGCGCTCAACTCTGGGGGGCAATCGGTGCTGTGTTTGCCTCATGGAACGGCAAGAGGGCTGTTTCCTATCGTCGCATTGAAGGTATTCCAGATGATTGGGGAACAGCAGTTAATGTGCAGACGATGGTTTTTGGTAACTTAGGTTCGGATTCAGCCACAGGTGTCGGTTTTACCCGTAATCCCGGAAACGGAGAAAATAAATTTTACGGAGAATATCTTGTCAATGCTCAGGGAGAGGATGTAGTGGCTGGTATTCGTACACCTGCACCCATAAATGAGTATTCCCAGAGCGACCACAATAAAGATTTGGTTACCCTGCAGGAGAGGATGCCCGAGGTTTATAATCAACTTGTAGATATCCGTAATCGTCTTGAGAGACATTATCGTGATATGCAGGATTTGGAGTTTACTATCGAGAAGGGCAGACTTTTTATGTTGCAGACTCGCGTGGGGAAACGTAACGGCCCCGCTGCTATACGTATGGCTTATGATATGTATAAGGAGAAATTGATTACAGCCAAAGAGGCAGTGAGTCGTGTGAGTCCTTCGCAGTTAGATGAATTACTGCACCCTATCATTGACCCTATGGTGGAGAAGACGCATAAGCCCTTGGCTAAGGGGTTGCCCGCAGGTCCCGGCGGGGCTTCCGGTCAGATTGTTTTCTCTGCTCCCGATGCAGTTAAATGGAAACAGGAAGGGAAAACGGTAATTCTTGTGCGCGAGGAGACGAATCCTGAGGATGTTGAGGGCATGAGGGCAGCCGCGGCTATTTTAACAGCCAGAGGCGGCATGACCTCTCATGCTGCCTTGGTTGCTCGCGGTTGGGGCAAGTGTTGTATAGTAGGATGCAGTTCTCTGGAGATAAATTACGAAAATAAGCAATTGAATGTAGACAGCAAGGTACTTAAAGAAGGAGATTGGATTACCTTAAATGGCAGCAAGGGGTTGGTTTATGAAGGAAGACTACCAATGATGTCTGCAGCAGAGGAGAACAAGGTTCTTAATGAATTTCTTAAACTCTGTGATTCTATACGTTCGCTTAAGATTCGTACCAATGCTGATACACCGGAGGATGCACGGCGTGCCAGGTTATTTGGAGCCGAGGGCATAGGTTTATTCCGCACAGAACATATGTTTTATGGTAAGGGTTCGGAGAAGCCATTATTCTATCTGCGCAAGATGATTATCTCAGAGGATGCCTCTGAGCGCCGAAGCGCACTGGATGAACTCTTCCCTTATGTTAAGAATGATATTAAGAAGACACTGGAGGTAATGGAGGGATTGCCGGTGACTATAAGATTACTGGATCCGCCATTACATGAGTTTGTCCCCAAGGGTCCTCAACAGAGAGAGGAGTTAGCCAGGAGTCTAAATGTGAGCATCGATGAGATAAATCAGCGCGCGGACAGTCTTAGAGAGTCCAATCCTATGATGGGGCACAGAGGAGTACGGTTGGGGGTAACCTATCCTGAGATAAGCCAGATGCAGATTCGCGCTATCTTTGAGGCTGCAGCCGAGTTGATACAACAGGGCAAGAAGGCCAATCCGGAGATAATGATCCCTGTGGTAGGAGAGGTAAAAGAGCTGGAGAACCAGCTTATTCTAGCCAAAAAAACATACCAGGAGGTGCTGGTAAAGTATAAACTCAAGAAGATACCTCATTCCTTTGGTACAATGATTGAGATTCCCCGTGCTGCCCTCTTAGCCGATGAGTTAGCTAGGGTAGCCGAGTTTTTCTCTTTTGGTACCAATGACTTGACCCAGATGGGTTTCGGGTTCTCCAGAGACGATTTAGGGGGATTCCTGCCCGATTATCTAAAGATGGGTATTCTTCCTGATGATCCGTTCCAGACCATAGACCAATTGGGTATAGGTCAGTTGATCGAAATAGGTATTAAACGTGGCAGAAAAACCAGACCTGATTTAAAGATAGGTATCTGTGGAGAGCACGGAGGTGACCCGCGTTCGATTGAGTTTTGTCATCGTGTGAAGATGAATTATGTAAGCTGTTCTCCATTTCGTATACCCATTGCTCGTTTGGCTGCGGCTCAGGCAGCGTTAAGGTAGACATCATGGATACTATCAAATCGTATCTTAAGCAGATACGCAAGACACCCCTGCTCAGCCCAAAAGATGAACTTAGATTGAGTCGTCTTGTAAAGAAAGGGGACCAGGAGGCACGGCGAAAGATGATACGCGCCAATCTCCGTCTGGTAATTAATATTGCCAAGAGATACAGCCATTTCGGATTGCCACTTATGGATATGATTGAAGAGGGTAACATCGGTTTGATGAAAGCGGTGGATAAATTCAATCCACGCAAGGGGTATCGCTTCTCGACTTATGCTGCATGGTGGATAAAGCAAAGTATAACCCGTGCCATTGCCGAACAGGTAAAGATAATTCGCACACCGGCATATCTGAATGAGTTGTTTATCAGATGGAAGAAGGCAAGCGAGCGACTCTCTCAAAAGCTGAGGAGGCAGCCTACCAAGGAGGAGATTGCCAAGAAATTGAGATTATCGAAATCTCAGGCTGAGTTGATAGATAGCTGGTTATCCACACAGACATCTTCTTTAGATGCCCCGATTAGCGAAGATGGCTCAACGCAGGTACTGGATTTGATAGAGGATGAAGCAGCTAAATCTCCTGATGCCAGTATCTCCCGCTTGATGTTGCGTGAGAATGTAGAGAATTTATTAGAGTTGATGTCTCCGCGCGAAAGAGAAATTCTGGATATGCGTTTTGGTCTCTTGGATGGGAAGACTCATACCCTGGCTGATGTAGCTAAGAAGATAGGGGTTTCCAGGGAGAGGGTTCGTCAGGTGGAAGAGCAGGCGTTAAAAAAGTTAAGAAAATTTGTCAGATTACAGGAGAGAGAGGCAAAATGAAAAGAACAAATCTGAAAGAATGTATCCGTAATATCCCTGATTTTCCCAAGACAGGCATATTATTCAGGGACATAACCCCATTACTTGCTGATAAGAAGGCATTTAAAGCAGTAATTAATCTTCTGTGCGCTAAGTTTAAAAATAAGAGAGTGGATGTTGTAGTTGCTGCCGAGGCACGCGGCTTTATCCTGGCAGGGGCGGTAGCCCAGAAGCTGAACGCCGGCTTTATCCCTGTGAGAAAGAAGGGTAAATTACCCTGGAAGACCTATTTCGCGACTTATAGCTTGGAATACGGCGTAGATACATTAGAGATACACCGGGATGCATTCAAGCCGGGTGCCAGGGTATTGGTTTTGGATGATTTGCTTGCTACCGGTGGAACAGTTACTGCAATAATAGACCTGGTAAAGCAGTTACAGGGTAAAATCGTAGGTATCTGTTTTTTGATTGAGTTGACCGGCTTAGGTGGGCGCAAGAAACTCAAGGGATATCCCGTTTATTCCTTAATTAAATATTAATCATATTCGTATTTTTAAGTTACATAAAGAAGTCACATACGCCCCAGTAGCTCAGGTGGATAGAGCACAGGTTTCCTAAACCTGGTGTCGGAGGTTCGAGTCCTCCTTGGGGCATTCAGATAAGGAGGTAGACATGAGAGCATTAATGTTATTTTTAGTGTCCTCTGTTTTTGTATTAGGGCTCTCTGGTTGCGCCACTATGTCGGGCGGAGCACAATCGGAATACCTGGCCCTTGAGCCATCTACGATGTTTAGATTTGAGGATATTCCCCATCCGGCAGGATTCAAATTATTAACGGATAAATCGTTTATTTTAGAGAGTGGAGATATGCGAGCCGGAATACTAAATTATACCGGTAAAGCAGACCCCGAGAGCGTTGTTATGTTTTATAAAAGCCAGATGCCCATTTATAACTGGGCTCTGCTGAATACCCTGGAGTACGGTGAGCACATGCTTAATTTTGAGCGCCAGAATGAGAGTTGCGTGGTTACCGTCAAATCAAAAGGTCGCAGGATAAATATTACTATCTCATTGGCTCCTAAATCTCCAGTCCCCTTACCGGAGAAAGAGCCTTTTCAGAAAGAGGAATCAGTAAAAACTTATCAAGGTAAATAGAACAGTAAGCACGCCACACTCGATCTAATAGGATAAATAGAAAAATTGGTGCATGTCCAATAGATCGTTACCAGGTCCAAACCAAATCTGAGGAGCAATCTC
>JAOZPD010000059.1 GCA_029932935.1 Candidatus Omnitrophota bacterium
CAAATAATATTATTAATCAATAATCCCCTTGGTTGATGGTATGCCTTTTCTGCGGGGATCAATTGAGGTCGCCCGATCTAAGGCTATCGCCCAGGCTTTAAAAATCGGCTCAAGGGCAGTATGAATATCTATAGCGGGCGGCATGGGATTAATCTCCAGTCTGATAATAAGGTTAATCCCACTCTGTTTTGCAAAGGATTCAAAAAAATGATTTACGTAATCCCATCCGTAATTCTCTTTCTTTGTAAAAATATCAGGAGATTTTATCCATATGCCTGTGAAATGGCCGCGGCCGCTTATATCCAGGATAACACTTGCCAGTATATCTTCCATGGGGACTGATGCAAATCCAAATCTTGCTATACCCCGCATATCAGTCAGAGCCTTCCTAAATACCTGTCCCAATACTATGCCTATATCCTCATTGGTATGGTGTAAATCAACGCTCAAATCTCCTCTTGCCTTGAGCTTGAGGTCAAAAAGGCCATGGAAGGTAAATAACTCTAACATATGGTTCAGCAATCCGATACCGGTGTCTATCTGATACCTCCCCTCGCCATCGATATTCAAAACACAACTAATCTCGGTCTCTTTTGTCTTTCTCTCAATCTTGGCTACTCTTTTTATCTTGCGTCCAGACAACATATTAAGCAGATTAGGCATCTTGCACCTCTCATTATGCAAATCTTATCTTGACCGATTCCCCATGCAAATTTAATCCTTCAATAGTAACTATCTTCTCCAGGGGCCCCCTTGCCTTTTCTAAGGCTTTTCTAGAATAGGAAATTATATGGCTGGTTTTAACAAAATCAAACAGGCTTAAGCCAGAAAAGAAGCGCGCGCTACCTCCTGTTGGCAATACGTGACTGGGGCCAGCAAGGTAATCTCCCACTGCTACAGGACTAAAAGGCCCCAAAAAGACTGCTCCTGCATTTCTTACTCTCTTAACCACGCTGCGAGGGTTTTTAACCAGAATCTCTAAATGCTCAGGCGCTATACGGTTCACCACCTCCACTGCCTCATCTAAATTTTTGGTTAATATAATATAGCCATCATCTTCAACCTGCGCCCTTACCTGTCTGGCTAACGACTTGGAATTGGTAACCAAGAAAATCTGAGCCTTTCTATGCTCACTCTGAGCCTTAAGGTCAGCGATAACCAATTTGGGGTCAGAGTATCGATTAGCAATAACTACCAACTCGGATGGACCAGCGAGCATATCAATATCCACAAAGCCAAACACCTGACGTTTTGCCTCCGTAACATAAATGTTGCCCGGCCCGATAATCTTATCTACCCTGGGGATACATCTCGTTCCGAAAGTAAGGGCGGCTATGGCCTGAGCGCCTCCTATGCGATAAATCTCATCCACCTTCAACAGATTGGCTACTACCAGAATATGAGGATTTATATTACCGTTTTTATCCGGAGGGCTTACCAAAACAATCTGTTTTACTCCGGCAATCTTTGCCGGTAGAACAGTCATATAAACCGTAGATACCAAGGGTGCCTGAGAGGCAGGTACGTATATACCAATTCTATGGAGGGGATGGTAATTCTCTCCCAGAATCGCCCCGTCAGCATCCTTAAGCTTCCACGACTTCTTTATCTGCCTTCGATAGAAACGGCTTATGTTCTCTATAATTGTCTTAAGGGAGGTGACAAAATCCGGCTCAATATTTTGATAGGCACTGGAGATTTCGGCCTCTGAAACCCTTAGAGACCTCGCAGACAATTTTACCTTGTCAAATTTCCTGGTATATCTTATTACTGCATCATCACCCTGAAGGCGCACATCCTCGATAATCTTCTCCACCTTCTCTTTAAGGCGCTTGGATCTGACAAATCCACGATTATAGATATCTTGAAGTTTTTTACTTGGATAGCGAATAATCTTCATTTTATTTGTTCAGGCTTATTTCCTAATTAATTATAAGCTGGATAAGCTGGCGAGAGGAGTCGAACCTCCAACCTAGTGATTACAAATCACTTGCGCTGCCATTGCGCCACGCCAGCACTATTTGATAAATAGAATAACAGTGGGCAGGAGAGGATTCGAACCTCTGAAGCACGTAGTGCAACAGATTTACAGTCTGTCCCCTTTGGCCACTTGGGTACCTGCCCTGTATTCTGAAAACTATTGTCTATTTATATTCTTCTCAGCCAGCTCCTTAACCGTCTGCCTGAGTTTATTAAAACCAGACTCTATCTCTGCGTAATCTCCAGCGCCAAAGGCAAAATCCGCTCTTCCTCCACCGCTACCATGCATAACTTGAGTAACCTGTTTAATTAAATCGGATGCGCTGAAATTCCTCTCCAATAAATCAACAGTCACTCCCATCACCAGAACAGCCTTCCTCCCTTTCTGAGTAGCCAGCAAGCAAACTGACAGAGGAAGCCTCTTTTTTATCAAATCCACCAGATTCCTCAAAGCCGCATCCTCAAGATGCGGGAGTAACCTAACAATTAATTTGACACCTGAGAAGTCTTCAGCTGCAGCCAGCATCTCCTCTATACTTAACTGTAATTGTTCTATTTTAATTTCAGACTTCTGTTTTTGCAAGTTTTTTATCTCTCTTAACAACCTCTCAAGCATTCCTCCAATTTCCTGTGGAGGCACCCTCAGGCTACCGGAAATCTCCGCGAGAATATTACCTTCCTCTTTTACTCTGGCATAGGCAAATTTACCAGTTAACGCCTCAATGCGGCGTATACCCGAGGAGACAGAGCCCTCTGATGTAATCTTGAATAAACCTATCTGCCCCGTGTAAGAAAGGTGGGTTCCTCCGCAAAGTTCATGCGAATAATCACCTATGGAAAGCACTCTCACCCTCTTCTGGTATTTACTCTCAAAGAAGGCTAGTGCGCCAAGTCTACGCGCCTCCTGAATTAACATCGTCCTTACCTTCAACTTATCATTATCCCAAATATGTTGGTTTACCAACTCCTCTATCCTATCCAGTTCATCCTGAGTAATATCCTTAAAGTGAGTGAAGTCAAACCGCAAGCGTTCAGGAGCCACCAATGAGCCCCTCTGTTTAACATGCCTGCCCAGCACAACCCGTAATACAGATTGCAGAAGGTGCGTGGCGGTATGATTACGACAGATATCCATTCTACGGGATAAATCAATTGAGGCCTGGACAAAATCATTCATCTTTATCGTCCCAGCTTTTACTCTGCCTATATGCAATATTACGCCGTTTATGCGCTTGACATCGAAAACCTGAAAAATACTCCTACCCTTTGTTATCTGGCCTATATCAGCTACCTGCCCACCAGATTCCGGGTAAAAGACAGTCCTATCCAAAACAATTTTAGCCTCTTGGCCGCAGGTGAGTTTTTTTATCTGACGAGTGTCTTGAAGTATGCAAACAACATGAGCGGCGCATTGGTCATATCGATAACCCAAGAAGCGTGTCTTCTTTAATTTTACGGGTAGACGCTGCAGACTAAAAACATCCCCTTTCATCGTACTGGCGGTTCTGGAGCGCTGCTTCTGTGAATCCAATAAATGATTTAATGCTTGCATATCGAGCTCCTTGCCTGCAGTGTTTAATGACTGAATGGCAATCTCTATGGGTACGCCGTATGTATCGTATAATTCAAAAACTATCTCCTCGGGAGTCTTATGTTTATCTTGCGAAACCCGCTTAATTAAATCTGGCGCAGAATCAATTATGGTAGAGAAACTCTCCTCTTCTGCCAGGATAATCCCCGCGATATTCTCTTGCTGATTTTGCAAGTCAGGATAAGGAGAGTGCATAACCTCTGCTACGACGGGGACCAATCTATATAAAAAGGGGCGTTTGATACCCAGTTTAGATAAATGCATCGAACTTCGCCGAATCAGCTTACGCACAACATAACCCCTGGCTTCATTGGAAGGAAAGACACCATCATATATCGCAAAAACCACTGCTCGTACATGGTCCGCTACAGCATAGATTAACTCAGAACTGATTAATCTTGAATTCTTAATAGATGCCTCAATCTCCTTTGTTATTGGTTTAAATAAATCTATCTGGAAGTTTGAATATACACCCTGCATTACTGCCGCCAAACGCTCAAGCCCCATACCTGTATCAATATTTTTTCGAGGCAAAGATTCGAGCAATCCCCCCTCTTTGCGATTGAATTGCGTAAAAACAAGATTCCAGACCTCAACAAATCTTCCGCAATTACAAGCAGGATTACACTCCTGGCGCCTGCATCCTATATGTGAACCCCAGTCGAAGAATATCTCCGAACAAGGACCGCAAGGACCATTGGGTCCCTTAATCTTAGCCTCCGAGGGCCAAAAATTTTCTTTGTCCCCCAATCTCAATATCTTTCCTCGGGGTATATTAATTTTATCTCTCCAGATATCATAGGCTTCATTATCGTCTTTATAAACTGAGACCCACATCCTTTTCCTATCCATCTTAAGGACTCGAACTAAGAATTCCCATGCCCAGGCTATTGCCTCGGCTTTAAAATAATCTCCAAAGGAGAAATTCCCCAGCATCTCAAAAAATGTATGATGCCCGGATGTTTTCCCTACCTTATCCAGGTCATCTGTACGAAGACAACGCTGAGATGTGGCTGCGCGTTTAATTGGACGCCCCAAACCCAAAAACTCTTTCTTAAACTGGTTCATTCCTGCCGGGGTAAAAAGTACCGTGGGGTCATCTGCGGGAGTCAGAGAGTCACTATCTATAATTTCGTGATTCTTAGATTTAAAAAAATCTAAGAATTTACTCCTTAAATCATCGGTCTTCATATCTTTATCTGATTGACTACCTCCTGGATATCTTCAGAAGAGAAACCGCGACGCAATAAATATAAAAAGAGGCGACGCTTTGCTTTCTGGGGCTGAATATGCTTTAATCTCTCCCACCGACGAGAAGCTAGGTCCTTAAGTGTCTCCTCTTCGTTATATCTAATACTAATCTTGCCTATTACCTGCTCTATTATATTCTTATCAATCCCTTTTATTTTGAGCTCTCGTCTCAAACGGTTTATGCCCAGGGGTTTTTTTATCCTGGACTCAACCCAGATACGAGCGAACTCAAAATCATTAACTAAACCCTGCTGTTTTAAGCGAATAATAGAATTCTTTATATCTGTCTCTGAGAATCCGCGCCTTTTCAAACGAGAGCACAATTCATGTTCTGAGCGTGGCCTAAATTTAAGCAGGCGGATAGCATAACGATATGCCTCATCCATTTGCTACTCTTAGTTACTCTTTAATTATGAAATATCCCCTTTGTGTCTTAATTAATGCTCCGCCTTTTAAATCTTTAGTTATTCTCCGATAATCAGAAAGGGTCTTTACAGGTTTGCGATTTATGCTGATAATTACATCTCCGGGGGCAAGCCCAACCTCATCAGCCGAACTGTCTGGCTCGACATTAACAATAACAACACCCTCTGCTTCATCGATGCTAAAGCGCCTGGCTAAATCAGGAGTAATCTCTTCCACCTCTATCCCACGCCAGGACTCGCCTGACCAATAAGAGGCCTCCTTTAAATCCTGCGGCCTTTGCCCAACCTTTATATCTAAAACCATCTGTTTGCCATCGCGTATAAGGATAACCTTGGCCCTCCTGCCCACATCCGTATTGGACACAATAGAAATAAGACGACGCACATTATCGATATCTTTATCATCAAACTTCTTAATAACATCTCCCTCCTTGATACCGGCTTTCTCTGCTGGACTGCCAGGTAAAACGTTGGCCACCAGCGCCCCTTTAGTATCAGTAAGCCCGAAATGCTCTGCTAATTCGGGAGTCAAATTCTGAATACTTATTCCCAACCAACCATAAAGAATCTTCTTGCCTGAGATTAAACGTGAGATAATCCTCTTAGCACTATTGATTGGTATAGCAAAGCCTATCCCCTGATATCCGCCGGTAGTACTGAAGATAGCCACATTTATCCCTACTACCTCCCCCTTTAAATTAACCAACGGCCCTCCAGAATTACCAGGATTAATCGCCGCATCGGTCTGAATTAAATCGTTGTAGTTACGTTTTCGAGAAACCGCCCTTCCCAAAGCGCGATGAAGAGCACTAATTACTCCAGCCGTAACTGTAGGCTCAGGATTTTCCAGAGCAAAACCAAAGGGGTTACCTATGGCTACAACCCAATCTCCAATACGTAAATCATCTGAGTTTCCTAACTCTGCTACTGGTAGATTGTGGGCATTAATCTTGATTACAGCCAGATCAGAACGCCTATCCATACCCTTAACCTCTGCCTTAAATTTTCTACCATCGGGTAGAGTCACTGTAATCTTATCTGCTTCGGCGACAACGTGTTCATTAGTTAAAATAAATCCTTCCGTATCAATAATTGTACCTGAGCCTAACCCCATCTGTCTATATTCCCTTTGCGGTGCTCCTCCAAAAAAATCATCAAAGAAACGACGGAAGAATTCATCGCTATCAAAGAAGTCTTCAAATGGCGCACCGAAATAATATCTCCTTACACCCCCTATTCTCCTTGTGCGTTCTGTGCTTATAGATACTACGGCCTTACCTGTAGTATTAGCCACATTAACCACTGCCTCCTCAAAACTGCCAGTATAAATTACATTTTTCGTCTCTACAGGCGGAGAAAAATCAAAATTCGCCGCTATTACCAACCCAATAACTAAACCGGCCAATAGGGAAATCAATATGTAAACATTTTTTCGTCTCATAAACCAATCTCCTTCCTTTAAAGAGAAATCTTATCTCTTACTTCTCTCTCAATCTTATCAGCGACCAATGCTTTTTGCTTCAAATAATTTGTTGCCTGCTCTTTACCCTGACCAAGTTTATCTCCATGAAAGATATACCAGCTACCCGATTTATCAACCACCCCTAAACTCGCTGCTATATCAAGTAAATTTATCATCTTGGCTATACCCTGGTCATGTAAAATTTCAAATTCGGTTTCACGAAAGGGTGGTGCAACTTTGTTTTTCACTACGCGCGCCCTTACCCGACTCCCCACTACAGAATCACCCTGTTTTATCGAAGCAATCCTCCTTAGATCCAGTCTTACCGATGCATAGAATTTCAGGGCTCTTCCGCCGGGAGTAACCTCAGGATTACCAAACATTATACCGATTTTCATTCGGATCTGATTAATAAATATCACGCAGGTTCGTGACTTGCTAATCGCGGCTGTTAGTTTCCTTAGAGCTTGAGACATCAATCTTGCCTGTAATCCAATATGCGAATCACCCATCTCCCCCTCAATCTCAGCTCGGGGAGTAAGAGCAGCTACTGAATCAATGACAATCAAATCTACTGCATTAGAACGAACTAATGTCTCGGCTATCTCCAGCGCCTGCTCACCTGTGTCTGGCTGTGAAATCAATAAATCATCCAGATTCACACCGACCTTTTTAGCATAGGTAGAATCGAAGGCATGCTCAGCATCAATAAATGCAGCTACCCCCCTCCTCTGCTGAGCTTCCTTGATAGCGCTTAAAGCCAATGTGGTCTTACCCGATGCCTCAGGACCAAAGATTTCAATCACTCTTCCGCGCGGGAAACCGCCTACACCCAAGGCTACATCCAGGGATAATGCACCCGTGGGTATTGCCTCTACGTCAACCCTGGTATGCATACCCAATTTCATAATTGAACCCTTGCCAAACTGCTTCTCAATCTGAGCCAGAGCTAAATCCAGGGCCTTCTGACGGTCCGACGGCTCGGTAACTGCTGTTCTTTTTTTCTCCTGTGCCATTTCTCTCCCCCTTGCCAATTCCTCTCTTAACTATACACCAAAAGGTTAAAATATACTGAAAATCTCAGATTTTAATTATACCCTTTAATTAAATTACTGTCAAAGAGTTTCTGATTATGAACCCTTAAACAATATCGGCGAGAACAAAATCATCATATATCCTCTTCAACCTTACTCGAACAAGCTGATTCTGTAGATTAATCCCGGAGATTACCCTTACCTTTATAT
>JAOZPD010000060.1 GCA_029932935.1 Candidatus Omnitrophota bacterium
TTAAATTGACTGTTTATTATACATAAATAACCCTAATTTCGTAATCCTAAACAATCAATACCTTACTCCTTCGGTTTTGGTCAGCTTCCGAAATTCTTGCATCAGAAGTCTGGTAATCTTTCCGGGCTTGCCGCTACCGATTCGCCTGCCGTCAACGCAAATCACCGGCACAATCTCAGCTGCGGTGCCGGTTAAAAACGACTCATCGGCAATATAAAGCTCGTGGCGAGTAAGCACGTGCTCATGCGTAAGAATGGAAAGTTTCCTGGCAATATCCAAAACTGTATGCCGGGTAATTCCTCTTAACGTACCCATACACTGGGGTGGCGTATAGAGCTGCTGATTTTTCACCAGAAAAAGATTATCTCCGGTGCATTCGGCAATGTAACCCATCGAATCCAGCATAATCGCCTCTTGATAGCCGGCGTTGTTTGCCTCAATCTTAGCCAGAATGTTATTTAAATAATTCAGGGATTTCACCTGCGGATTCAACGCCTCGGGATGATTGCGAATGGTAGGAACCGTGATTATCTTAAGCCCCTGCCTGTAGAGTTTCTCCGGATACAAGGCAATCTTATCGGCAATAATGATAACGCTTGCTCTACCTAAGCATTTACGCGGCTCCAATCCCAGATCGCCTTCGCCCCTGGTTACTACAAGGCGAATATAGGCATCGTTAAGGCGATTTGCCTTCAAAGTCTCGATTACCGCTTCAGTCATCTGCCTCTTTGTGAGGGGAATCTTAATCATAAGGCTGTGCGCCGACTCAAAAAGGCGGTCAATATGTTCTTTTAGCTTAAAAACAAGACGATTATAAGAACGAATTCCTTCGAATACACCGTCTCCGTATAAAAGTCCGTGGTCGAATACTGAAATCTTTGCGTTATTCTTACTGTAGAACTTGCCGTTAATATAAACCTTCATTAAGCCTCCTTTTATCCGTTCAAGGCCGAGACCTGAACCAAATATATTAAGAGTATTGTTGCAAAAATCCGTCTTTCAAATAAAACAGCTTCTCAGCCACAGCGGCGATTTCCTGGTTATGGGTTACCAAAACCACGGTCATCTGGCGTTCTCTGTTTAACTGCTTTATCAGCCCGATAATCTCCTTGCCGGTAGTCGAATCCAGATTGCCGGTCGGCTCATCGCAAAAGAGCATTTCCGGCTGATTAATCAAAGCGCGCGCTATGGCTAAGCGTTGTTGCTCCCCTCCGGATAATTGAGCGGGGAAAAACCTAATCCGCTGGCTTAGTTTAACATTATCAAGCAGATCTTTGGCTTCTTCTGTCATATTCCTTTTTCTCCTTCCCTTTATCAAAGCAGGAATCAGGATGTTCTCCAGAACATTAAATTCCGGCAAAAGATGATAGAATTGGAAGATAAATCCGATTCTTCTGTTTCTTAATTCAGCAAGCTCGCTGTCGGAAAAAGAATATATATCCTTTCCGTCAAATATAACCTCTCCCTGAGTTGGATAATCCAGGCCTCCGAGGAGATGGATTAAGGTTGACTTTCCCGCGCCAGAAGGGCCGAGGATGGCAACGAATTCTCCCTTTCGGATTTGTAGCTCTATGCCTTTTAAGACATGCAGCTTCTCAGCGCCGTGATTATATATTTTGTGTAAATTACTTACTTCCAACATCGAAATAACGAAATAATCTTTTACTCATACCTGAGCGCCTCAACCGGATGCATTCTTCCGGCGTGCAGCGCCGGGTAAATCGTGGATAAAACCGTAATCGCTAAGGCTGCGGAAATTATCAAAGCCACGTCCGGCCAAAGGTTCAGCGATACGGGCAGGTGGTCAAGATAATAAATGTCAGCCGGCAGTTTCACAAACTGATATTTCTCAAGCAAAAAACAAAGCAGCCAGCCGAGCCCAAGCCCCAGGATTATTCCGATTAAACCGATTGTCAATCCTTCGAAGATAAATATCCTGCGAATCCGCCTGCGTGACATCCCTATGGCCTTTAGTATCCCGATATCCCTGGTCTTCTGGACAACCATCACGATGAGAGTGCTTATAATATTAAAGGCAGCTACCAGAACGATTAAACAAAGAATTATAAACATAGTAATCTTTTCTAACTTCAGAGCGGCAAAGAAATTTTGGTTTGCCTCCATCCAGGTTCTGATCTGATAAGGGTAATATCCCAGGAGATTTTGAATTTTGCTTTTCACTGCCTGTGCGAGGTTAAGGTCACTCAATTTCACGGCTAATCCAGTTACACTGCCTGTGCCAAGCATCTCCTTAACTTTATCAATATGCAAAAAAATCAATTCCGAATCATACTCGTACATACCGGAGCTGAATATCCCTTCAACCTTCAAGTTATGTATCTTACGGGGAGATACCTGCAAACGCAAACTCCCGCCCACATCCAGGCCCAAGAACCTGGCCAACTCCTTGCCGACGATTAACCCTTCGGAATCCAGTTGCGCAAGGCTTCCGTAAATTAAATAGTCGTTCAATTTGCCTACCTGCGCAACGCTTCCTGGGTCAATGCCTCTTATTTTAACTCCAAATATATTTTCGCCTTCCCGCACCAGCGCCTGCGCGGAAATGAAAGGGCTTGCGCCCTGAATCTCAGGTATCGACTTAAGCCGGCTTATAATTGCCTGAGGGTTTTCTATGCCTGATTCGGCTGTTACGGTAAGATGAGAATAATTGCCGATAATCTTATTTCTTAAATCCTGGCTAAAGCCGCTCATTACGGCGGTTACAACCATTAATGCTGCCACACCTACCACAACGCCGAGAATAGCGATGGCGCTAATCAAGCCAAGGAATCTCTCCTTCCTTTTAGTAATTATATATCGCCAGGCAATCCAGTATTCCAGAGTCATTACCTTTCACCTTTAACCTTTCACCTTTAACCTTAATGGGGTTTAAGCAAAGGAAACAGAATCACGTCTCGAATAGAAGGCTGGTTGCAAAATAGCATCACCAGTCGGTCAATGCCTATTCCTAACCCTCCGGCAGGAGGCATCCCGTGCTCCAGGGCAACCAAAAAATCCTCATCAAGACTCCTGGTTTCCTCCGGAGGTAAATCCTTCAGCTCCTCCTGAAGCCTGGCTCTCTGCTCAAGAGGGTCATTCAATTCGGAATAAGCATTGGCTACTTCTAAGCCGCCAATAAATAACTCGAATCTTTCCGAAAGCAAGGGGTTGTCCTTTTTCTTTCTCGCTAAAGGGCACAGTTCGGTAAATAAATCGGTGACAAAAACCGGATTGTCCTTCTGGGTTTCTATTAAGTCAGCCATAAGATTTACCACGAAGGTGCGGGAAATGCGGTCTTCTTTAACGATTATCTGCTTCCGGTTAAGTTTTCTAATCCAGGTTTCTAAGTCATCATCCGGATTAATATCGAATCTCTCCTTCATCATCTGCGCAAAAGACACCTCTCTGAACTTAGCGAGGTTAATCTTCTGACCTTGATACTCAATCTCCTCTTTTTCAAACAGCTGCCTGGCTAAAAAACGAATTAATTCCTCAGTTAATTTCATTACGTCGCGGTAATCCGCGTAAGCCGTGTAGGCCTCCAACATGGTAAACTCGGGATTATGGCGGGTTGATACCCCTTCATTGCGAAAACTGCGGTTTATCTCATAAACCTTATCCAGCCCTGCAACAAGCAGCCTCTTTAGGTATAATTCCGGAGCAATGCGGAGGTAAAGCTCCAGGTCGTATTCATTATGATAGGTTCTAAACGGTCTGCCTCTGGCTCCGCCGGGAATAAACTGCATCATCGGCGTCTCCACTTCGATATACCCGCGTCCGTCAAAAAAGTCCCGAATTAGTTTGATAATCTGGCTGCGGCGTCGGAATACCAGGCTAACCTCTTCATTGGCGACTAAATCCAGGTAACGCTGGCGGTAGCGCAACTCCACATCTTTTAAGCCATGCCATTTCTCGGGCAGCGGCCTGATTGCCTTGCAAAGTATCTTGTAATCCAGAACCTTCAAACTCGGCTCGCCGGTTCGGGTAGTGAAGGTCTCTCCGCTTGCCGCAATAAAATCAGCGACCTCAATATGTTCTAACAAATCAAATCTCTCTTTCCCCAGAACTTCTTCTTTAAGATACAGCTGGATTTTACCGGTTGAATCCTTTAAATCGTAGAAAATCACCTTACCGTGCTGCCGCCTGGCCATGATTCTTCCGCTGACTTGCGCGGATTTTCCCTCGGTAAAATTGGCTAAAACCTGGGAAATCGGCTTTCGCTGCGAAACCGCGCCGCTATAGGGCTCAACCCGCTTGTCTCTAAGCGAGTTTAACTTAGCTATTCTCTGGGTAATAATCTCGTTTAACTCCATAGGAACTTATTATAATAAATAACTAATTATCTGTCAATTACTATTGGGCAAGATCCCCATTATTTTCAGGGTTAAGCCATCAGTCGCCTTAGTGATTACGATATGCAAAATCTTCCGACGAGCAACAAAATTTTGGGGAGACAGTTTTCCCATTTTTTGGCTAAAATTTAAACTACTGACGGTAGAGAAATTTCACAAAGGTATTTTCTGCTACCGCTATAAAATCAACGAGTTACGCAAAACTCATCCTAAATTTTGGGAAATGTCCACTTTATACTGTATCTTATTTATATATAAAGACTTATTGAGTTCTGACACTATTTTTTGCGGAGGAACTGTTTGTCGCCTCGGTTAATTCCTTTATTATGACCACATTTTTTGCATTATGCAGAGAGAGATGGTCTTTAGCTATTAAGCTATACCAGCGCAGCCGAAGGTGTTCTAGAATATCAAGAGGGAAAATTTATATTCTCTGAGATTACTATCAGGCCAAAGATTTTAGTAAAGCGAGATAGCGATATTAAGAAGGTAGAAGAAATTATTCTGCGTTCGGAGAAAATTGCCTTATCTCTAATTCGATAAAATCCAAAGTAATTGTTCTGCCTGGAATAGAGGTATCTCCGCATAATTCTTCGTAATAAATCTCCCCTACCCTGCCTTCTGGGTTAAATTTGAAAAAAATATTTGTTGATTTAATTTATTGATTGAGTTATTATTGATTGAGATATTTTAACTTATATGTTTAAATGGAACGATAATAGATTTTATTTTATGGGGGTGATTTATGAAAACTGTTAAATTTAATTATAGGATATTTATTGCAATTATTATATCGTTATTTTTTTGTATATCTAATTATGCTAGGGCAGAGAGGTTAGAGAATAAGATAGAGAAGATGAAGAATATTAGAGGAAGAATTGATGAACTCAGAGGTAAGCAAGATGTATTAGCGACCATAGGGGATAGATATAAAAGATGTTATAAAGAGTATAAAGATTATGAAAAGCAATATTTGAGTTATCGAGATTCTTATTATCATTTTAGGAGAAGGTATATAGAAAACGATGAGGAGTATCAGCAGATAGTAGAGTTAAGAAAAAAGAGCGGATTCTTTAAATTTCTCCTCTTTCACCCAGGTAAGGTATTTAAGAAGCCATACCTGGAAATGCGAAGAAAGTATTTTAACATGCAGAAGAAGTACTATCAAAAAAAGATGTATGCTGCTCGGCATAAAATGATAGAGAAAGAGGACAAGATGATAGAAGATGTCTCTGTTACTTATCATCTCCTCCCAGATAAATTGAAAGAAAAGCTTGACCAGGCGGAGGATTATACTGACGGCATAGCTATTATAGATACAGCGATAGATAGTCTTACGGCGGAGGATAAAAAACTTAGTGATGAACTAAATAGTATTGCAGAGTCATTGAGTGATGAGGAAGAGAAAAGAGCGATGCAAGAGGTATTTCCTGATTATTCCGTTTACTCCTATACTCTTAAAGATATTATTTCTATGGTGAGGGGCGAACCTGTTAGAGTTAGACTATATACTAAGAAGAAAGAGATGTCTGCAGCTAGGAAGCCATTTTTAGATAAAGAGCAATCGGGGGAGCGTGAGGGCTATAATGATGAGGCTGCTCCTGAATTTGTAAAACAGACGAGGAAGAGCGATTATGACAAGCCAGAGAGTAATAAGGTGAATGATGAGGTATCCAGTAGACCTCAGTTTGTCCAGCGCTCACAGAGTAGACAAAATGATGATTATCGAGATGATTATCGAATAGTTGCTATCTCTGTTGAGACCGTACCTGTGAGGTATAATAATACAACACTGCAGAAACTTAGGAATCTTGATACTGTGGGAATCATTATTCGTATACGCGGAGAGCAGCATATTATCGATGGCAAGGGGGCCGTAGCAATATTGGTAGAAAAGGGGTATTTTCGAAATTTTCCCGGCGTAGGATTAGTTGCTACTACAAAGTATGATAATTTTGATATCTATTCCACAGATAGCGGTAGTTCTTCAGATGCATCTCGCTATAAGACTATATTTAATGCTGATGATGGATGTGAAGGTCTTAGAGAATGTTATCGCAAATGGGGTAGAGAACTTGATATACTTAAAGATAAAGATCCTAAAACAGCAAGAAAGATATTGAAGAATATGGAGCCTGGAGAATGGTGGGAAAGAACCTCCTGCGCTACACTTGAGAAACGATGTAAGGCAGCATTACATTCAAAAGGAAGACAGATTATTGAGGATTTTGATAGTAGAGTTAAGACCCAAAAGATGAGTCCCGAGGCCGCAAAGATATTTGGTCAAGGGTTGTTGGGTGGAGACTAATAAATAAAAAAGGAGCATTGATGTTGTTCAGGCTAAGGTATTTGGTGTATGCAATGATAATCATTCTTTTTTCCTCGATGGTTTACGCCGGTACTTATATGTATATGGGTTTAAAACCAGGTATCTCTACTAAGCAGGATGTGGATAATACCCTGGGTGCACCATTAAGGGAGATTATCAGAGATGTGCGGTATGATTACCCTACAGAGGGGCATAACCTCAGGCGCATATCGGCTACATTTTATAAAGATACACATATTCTTCAAGCCGTGAGTCTTTATTTTGATGATGCTTATAGAAAGAATCAGTTTAAGGAATGGTTTAATTTGAAAGAGCCCACAGAAATAAGGATTGATGCTAACGGTAATCTGGTTGAATATTATCTACCGGAGGGTATCGCTCTGTATTTTGAGGGATCATCAGATAATGATTCAATCAAGACCATCTCTTATTTTGATTCATCGGTACTAAAGAGCGAGTATGCTAGGAGTGTTAAGAGCGATGAGGGGAAGCGTCCGTATCTAGGGGTATATATAACCGGATATGAAGGGTTTGGTCTTAAGGTCTTAAGGGTTATAGAAGATTCACCAGCCCAGAATGCAGGTATACAGGTGGGCGATATTATATTAGAGATGGATAGCTTTAGGTTTTATGTGAAACAGATGAACCCATACGAATTTGTGGATATCCTTTCAAGGATGCCTGTAGATAAGCCTGTTAGATTTGGCATTAAGAGAGGTAATAAGAAATTATTATTATATATACAACTTGGTGTTATCGATGAGGATAAGATAGCTGTTCAAAATATGAATTACGCCGCACAAGATTATTCTCAGGAGAATGATGATTATTTCTTGGGGATGAGTAAAATTCAGGTAGAAAGGGACGCTCCTGAAACTGATGTCCAGAAAAACACAGAAGCAGTAAATAAACTCAGGTGGCTTATAGAGGATATTGTAAAGCAGATTCAGGACTTCAATAAGGAATAATCCTCAATCCTTCCTAATTTTAAGCGACATATAATTGTCATATATCTGTTAACGAGTAATCGGTACAGGCTTTTAATCATAGTTATTGTATTCCTGGTACGTTACTTCTTACCCACTGGTCTGTTATCCTTCAGAAATCCTGCACAGCAGGTATCAAGCAGGTGCAAGTAGATGTCAAAGCGTGCAAGCAGGTGTCAGAACTCCCTATCTGTATATTAATAAATGAGTTATGTATTAATTA
>JAOZPD010000061.1 GCA_029932935.1 Candidatus Omnitrophota bacterium
TCAACAATATTCCTTATTACAAACTTTATAGAAAGAAAGAAAGATTTTATGAATTGGGAAGAGGTTAAGGCTATGCTGGGTGAAAAAATATCATTTGGTGCTCATACTAAGAATCATATTTATCTGCCATCAGTTATGGATAAAGAGATATTAATTGATGAGATATTCGGCAGTAAGTCAATGATTGAAAAAATGACAGGGATGCCTGTAGATTATTTTTGCTATCCTGTGGGGGGATTTACGGAGCAGGTTAAAGTCATCCTTAAAGAAGCAGGGTATAAAGGAGCCTGCACTACAAATAGAGGCTTTGCAAGATTCAATAAAGATGTATTTGAATTAAAAAGAATTAAAGTAACAAACTCTGATATGAATAGACCTTTTAATTTCTGGGCTAAATTGTCAGGATATTATAATCTTTTCAGAAGGAAAAGAGGGGGGTATTAAATTATGATGCTGCTTATACTTCTGGCAATGATGATCGGCAGTGTAGTTCTGGCTATTTATGGCTTTATTATCATTGACAAGGCCAATTTATTAGAAAAAAAGCAAAAACAGGATAAACAAAACGAGGAGCGTAGAGTTCTCGAACTGGAAAATCAAGTAAATTCTTTAAAAAGCGAGCTAGAAAAAACACGCTCTAATTCTTTTGGTCTAAAAAGTAAACTTGACTCAACCATAAAGCAGTTGGAGGCAGCCAAAAAAGCAGAATCTGATTTAATAGAAGAATCTGTTAAACTTAAAGAGCAATATAACCATCAAAGGACAGAGCTGGAGCAGATTAAAAAGGAATACTCAACGTTAAAGGATAACCTTGCAGACAAAGAAAAACAGATAGAGATTACCTTGGCCGACTGTGAAAATCTTAAGAGGCAAATAAAAGAAATGGCCGGGCAGATAGATTTACTGAAAAAGATGGATGGAGAGAAAATAGAGGAGATTAATAGACTAAAGGAGCAAATTAAAAAATACACCCGAGAAAAAGAAAAGCAAATAACACCAACAGATGTCAAGGATGCAAAAGACGCCAGTATTTCCGAGAATAATAACAGCAAAAGAATAGACACAGCAGGCATAAATAGTTCTGAATCTAAACAAAATATGGCATCATAGTATAAAAATAAAGCCAAGGAGGAAGAGATGAAGACAAAAGGCATATTCCTAATTATCTTTGGTGCATTAGGGATTATATTCGTTTGCACATATGATATTATTGTCGGCAAGCCAGTTAACGATATAAGCGGACCAAAATCTATATCTGCCCTTGTAGTCTGCGGCGTTCTTATTTTAATTGGCATCTGTCTTTCTTTAAGAGGGCGAAGGGTATAAAGCGAGCTCTCCGGTAAAAATATACTTAACGCCAACCACGCCTTAAAATATTAATCAAACCTCAATCTATTACTAATCAGCAATCTTATGATTTGAAATCAAATGAATAACAAAACACCCCGCAATTCAATGTTTTTATACGGAAGAAATTCTGTTGCCGAAAGATTGAAGGCAAACCCGGGGAGTATAAAAAAGATATTTTTACAGGATAAATTCAATATCCCATACATTGAGGACTTAATAAAATTAAATAATATTCCTGTAGAATATCTACCCCGTAAAGAATTGAATAAAATTAAGCAGGCGGATAACGTGCAGGGAATAATTGCTGAGATAAATAGATTTGAATGTCTATCATTTAATGAATTGCTGAATAAATACAAAAATAAAAAGCTGTCACTTATATTTTTAGATAGAATATACGATCCTCAAAACTTAGGTTCTATTATCCGTAGTGCAGCCTGTTTTGGCGAATTCGCCATAATTATTCCTAAATTTAAGGCTTGCGGAATTACTGAAACTGTTCTTCATGTGTCCTCTGGAGGCGAAAATTATATCCCCATTTCAATAGTATCTAATCTCTCCAATGCAATAATCTCGGCAAAAAAAGATGGTTATTGGATCGTGGGGGCCGATATCGGCAGAGAATACGATGATATAACCAAGATATCCCTGCCCTTCCCCCTGGCAGTAGTGCTGGGTTCTGAGGGAACAGGTATCCGATATGGAATAGAAAAACTCCTTGATATAAGAGTGCGCATCCCTATGTCGGGCGCAAATCTTTCATTTAACGTAACGGTCGCCTGTGCAATATTCTGCTATGAAATATTCAGGCAAAGGAGGAGATAAATGAATCAGAATATAAACGGATATCCCGCGAAAAACATGTTAAATTTTATCTGCGAGGCAGGTATGCTCAAATATGTGCAGCGTTCCGGATGGTCAGTTTTAGGTATAAAGAATGCAGAATCTGTGGCAGAGCATAGCTTTAGATGCGCTATCATTGGATATATATTAGCGTGTATGGAAAAGATAAATCCCTGCAAAGTGTTAATGATGACTCTTTTTAACGATATACAAGAAGCTCGTATTACTGATTTGCACAAAATGGCTCAACGCTATATAAATGCTACCCCCGTAGAGGATAAATCTTTTTACGAACAAATTAATTCGCTACCAACAGATATTAAAACAGAGTTGAGCCACATGCGTCGAGAATATAAAGAACAAAAAACAAAAGACAGCCTTATCGCCAGGGATGCAGATATTTTAGAATGTTTGATTCAAGCTAAAGAATATTATGAACATGGTTTTTCTCAGGCTATCAAATTTATGAAAAAGGCACCCCGCTTCCTTAAAACAAAATCTGCCAGAAAGATATGGCATCTCGCTAAAAATACAAACCTCAATGATTGGTGGTTCAAACTAAGCGGCTTCGAGCGTTAAAGATCTTATATAATTTTAAATTATAGGGAACTTTTTGTGTATTAATATTGTCTAATTTATCGGAGAGATGTGATGCATACTGGACTGGACGATATATTATCAGAAGCGGCAAGTGGCAACCTAAGGGCATTTGAAAGAATATATAAAATAAACGCCAATTTTGTATATAATATCGCCTTCAGGATAACCAATAATAAAGAATTGGCAGAAGAAATCACCCAGGATGTTTTTCTTAAGATATATAAGAATCTCAAAAATTTTCGATTTCGCGCTTCCTTTAAAACATGGATATACAGAATTACCGTTAATACAGCAATAAATACGTTAAAGAGAGAGGCAGCAAAATGGGGTAGACGTATACATTATGAAGAATATAACTCAAAGCACTCTGCCGCAGAGGCAGTTAGAGAGAGATTAAACAAGGAAGAAAACGAAATTATAATAAAAAAATTGCTGAGCTATATTAATCCCGAACAAAGGGCATGCGTAATATTAAAAGATATAGAAGGATTGACCTATAAAGAAATCTCTAAAACACTGAAGATTAATATAAATACGGTCCGCTCAAGGCTTAAAAGAGCGAGGATAACAATGCTAAAAAATATAGTAAATATAAATGATATTCTATAAAGAGGGAGGGGGTATAAATGCGATGCCAGAAAATAAAAAGATTGATTATAGATTATGTAGATGGTGAGTTAAATGAAAGATTGCGCAGAAAGATAAATTCCCATCTGAAAGATTGCCCTTCTTGTAGATATATCGAGCAGACCCTAAGGTCATCTATTATCGAACATTTTAAAGAATCCGAGATGCTTAAGCCGCCGGATATAATCTGGGATAAAATAAAAAACAATATCGCGAAAGAGAAGGAAGGCAAATCGTTATATCGCCTGATAAATTATTGGCTCGAATGCATCAAGATAGGAATAAAAAGGCCTCTTTTGTTTCCGGCGATTACAACAGCTACGATTGTTATATTGGTTATAATTTTATTCTTAGGAAGGGTATCTATGACTCGGAATAGGCTGAATTCATATATAGAATATCAGATGCAGTTTATCTTACGTCTATCAGAAGATGAAAAAGACAGTTATTTTGGTATAGGCGAAACAGATTTTGGTACATCTATAGAAGAATTTCTTTTATAGGGAACTTTTTGGATTGCTGTATTGTCTAAAGAATAGAGGAGGTGATAAGAATGAAAAGAAATTTTATTGCGGTTTTCTTCTTTTTGCTATTTTCCTTTTCCTGGTTAATTATTACTCAGATACCATACGCATCTGCCGAATTATCAACAGGGAATAATCTCGCTACGCCCAACATTATTAATGAGCTAAGCCTCACTCCTGAACAGAGAGAATTACTTAAAGAGCAGAGATATCAGGAAAGGTATAAAATGATAAATACCCGTAATAAAATAAGGCTTAAAGAACTTGAGCTGCGCCATGAGCTGGAGAAAAAAGAGATAAACCGAGAAGCGGTGGATAAAATCCTTGCAGAACTAAAGAAGCTGCAGTCAAACATTCTGGAGCAGAGAGTTGAGGCGATACTCAAGATGAAGGAGATATTAACTCCTGAGCAATTCGAGAAGCTCCAATCTATCAGTGAGCAACGATATAAAAATCGCGGGCGGTTTGGCAGTAAAATAAATAGAGTTAAAAAGCAGGAATAGCAAAACGGATTCAGCATCTATTATTAAATAAATCTTGGCTTCTGTATTTTCAGTAGTATAATTTTATCTAATAGAACGATAATAATCTCTATATTGGTTCATGGATATATTAAGCATCATAAAAAATAGGCGTTCTGTAAGAAGGTATTTAAAAAACACGCCTTCTGATTATGAAATAAAAAGAGTTCTGGATGCCGCTAGATGGGCACCCTCTGGCCTGAACAATCAACCCTGGCGGTTTTTAATAATTAAAGACAAAGAAACGAGATACCATCTGGCCGGTTTTACTAAATATGGTTATATTCTTAAATCCTCACCCGTAGCCATTGTTATTTGTATGAGTATTCCTGACTCTTACAACCGGGATAAAGACCTAATGTCTATCGGCGCCTGCATACAAAACTTATGCCTTGAGGCCTACTCTATAGGACTAGGAACATGCTGGTTGGGTGAGATATTGAATAACAAACAAAAGGTCAGCAAATATTTAGAATTAAATAAGAATTTGGAAGCTGTAGCCGTAATAGCCCTTGGTTACCCTCGAGGGAATGCTGTAAAGCCCTGCAGGAAACCCATAAGTGCGTTAAGGATAAAAATCATATAATATGACCAAAATAAGATGGAGTAATTGTTCCTTAATCCTAAAAGACCTTTTAAATTTAGAGCTTAGTCCTGTAGCATTAAGTTGCCTGAAAAAACAACCCCTGAATCCTACAATAAAAGAACGCGCATCTGTAAAGCGATATTAGAAGCGGGAGGAGGGGAGATATCCTGGATATCAAAACACACTAATATTTGCTTCGGTGCAGCCTGGCACTTAGAAATGGGAAAAATTCCCGATAATTCCAGATCTTGCTTTATGTTATCCCCTATGGAGAAAAGCAATTTTTACCCCGATTTGATAATATTCATATGTAATGCCGAACAGGCCTGTCGGCTTCTTACCCTCTCGATATTTATTGATGGCGTTATGCCCAAAATTAAGATAGGCGGACCTACGTGCAGAGTGTCTATAATATATCCTATGATTGCAAACGAGGTAAATATCTCATTCTATGATTATACGGCCAGAAGATTATGCAATGTCCCGAATGATAAACTATTAGTCAGTATCCCTTATAAAAGAATACCTACTATAATTAGAAACATCGATAGATGTTCTGGGGGGGGGAGCAAGGATAAGATATCCCCATAGATTCAGAGAATTTATACAGCAGTCGCTTATGCTTAAAAAGTAAAACAATCTTGATAAGAGAAGTAGTCAGGGGGCACAACATAACGCCCGGGGATTGTTAATTATATAAAGAGAAGGAGGCAAAGATGTCAAGGCAGCTTCTATATTTAACGATAATGGCGTTATTCTTATTACAATCCGATGCCCTTGCTGGTTCTGGAGCAGAATTTAAACATATGGACCGCAATAGAGATGGTTTCATCGATAGGCAGGAATGGAGATTGCAAAAGGATTGGCAGAGAAGACAACGTGTAAAAGTCAATACGTGGTGGGAATCCAGGGCAGATGTTAATAATGACGGCGTAGTTGACCCAGAAGAATTATCGAGTTGGAAAAGGTTGCAGAAGGAAAAGATTGATTTAGATAACGATGGCGAGATATCCGCTCGTGAAAAAAGAATTTGCTGGAAGCACGTTCGTTCCAGGGTAGACTCTTTGCTGGAATCAGAATTCGATAAAAACAATGATGGGTGGCTTCAGCCCGAAGAGGCTAAGGAGTACCTAAAAAGCAGATACGCCTTAATAAAAACAAAGGGGGAAGCGAAGGCTGACTCTTTCATAGAGCAAGAATACGATATAGACAAGGATGGCATAATTGAGCGCGAAGAGGCAGAGATTATGAAACAGGACCTGCAGATGTAATAAAAAAGACAAAAAATTATATAAATTAATAATGATAAAGAGAATAGGGGTTTTAACGTCAGGCGGAGACGCACCGGGCATGAATGCTGCTATACGTTCTGTGGTGCGCTGCGCTATTTATCATAAATTAGAGATCGTTGGCGTCATCCGTGGTCTGTCTGGTCTAATAAGAGAAGAGCTAAGACAATTGACTCATCGCTCTGTCTCTAATATTATAAATCGGGGTGGCACAATCTTAAAGACTGCGCGTTGTGATGAATTTTTGACCAAAGAAGGGCAAAGAAAAGCAGTGGAGGTAATCAAAAAGAATAAAATCGATGCTATTGTCCTAATTGGCGGGAACGGGACATATCAAGCTGGTATCGCCCTGGAAGAAAAATGGGATATTCCCTGCGTAGGCATCCCGGGGACAATAGACAACGACATTAACGGGACAGACTCAACGATTGGCTCAGATACAGCAGTAAATACAGCCCTGGAGGCTATTGACAAAATTCGCGATACAGCTACCAGCATGGAAAGGATATTTGTAGTTGAGGTTATGGGCAGGGATTGTGGTTTTATTGCGCTTCAGGTTGCCTTAGGCGGAGGGGCAGAAGATGTGCTTATCCCCGAGAAGAGATTCAGTCTTCGGGATATGTGTCGTGACATCTTAAAGGGAAACAAGCGTGGTAAAATTAGTTGGATCATCATTGTTGCCGAAGGAGCTCATATCCCGGTTCATCATGGGGCTAAAGCTGAAGAGATTGCCAGGCGTATTACCAAAATTACCTCTTTGGAAACACGAGTAGTAGTGTTAGGGCATATCCAAAGAGGTGGCATACCTACCGCAAAGGATAGAATACTGGCTACGCGCTTAGGTTCAGCAGCGGTGGATGTGCTCATGAAGAACAAACGCGCAAAAGCGGTAGGGATAGCTTTTGATAAAATTAAAGTAGTAGACTTACGATTTGCTGTAAGTAAAAAACACCTTCCTGTGGGTAATTTCTATCGTCTTATACGGATATTAACTTAAAGAGAGGGAGCGGATTTAGTAATCTCCTTTATATATTCGATAACACCGTAAGTAGTCATATCGGGCGTAGAAGCCCCTGCGGTAACACCTATATTATTCACCCCCTTAAACCAACGAGGGATAATCTCATCCTGCGATCTAATCCAATAAGTCCTTCTATTTAACGATTTAGATATCTGATATAACCTTTTAGTATTAGCGCTTGTCCGAGAACCAATTATAATCATTACATCATTTACAAGCGGCATCTTTTTTATCTCTTTCTGTTTCATTCTTGTGGGCTTGCAAACAGTATTAAAGAACCTAAATTCTTTAATATGACGCTTTAAGAAGTCGGCTATAGTTAGCACATTTTCCAGATTTTGAGTAGATTGCACTACGGCAGCGACCTTACCCATCCTCTTAATCCTTTTAAGGGGTATGCTCTTAATGCTATCTATAACTATCGGTTGTCTCTTGAGTTGTCCCACAATCCCCCTTACCTCATCATGCCTCTTATCGCCTATAATTATTATTCCATATCCTTTAC
>JAOZPD010000062.1 GCA_029932935.1 Candidatus Omnitrophota bacterium
AACCAGGCGATGAATAGACCTTACAAATAAACCCGTAGATTGCATAGGGCAGAAATAAGTCATAATATAGTTAAAATCCTCTTCGCCGCTGAAATTCCTACCTAACCTGCGGCGCATCAATCTCTTGTAATTCAATGATACCTCATAGCGATGGTGACCATCGGCAATAAACAGAGACTGCCTCCCGATCATTCCTATCAATTGTTTTAAAATCAGCGGTTCTGTCAATCGCCATAATGTATTTGCAATTCCCTCCTGGTCACAAAAACTGATTATCGGCCTACTCCTCCGGGTGTATCTTTTGAATATATCTTGAAAGGTATGCCTGGCATCAGAGAATAATACAAAGATAGGCTCTAGGTTGGCCTGTACATTAATCAGGAGTTTATATCTATCCTCCTTTGGTTCAATCCGCGTATGCTCATGCCCGTATATAGAATCGCTGGTATCGCTCAATTTCAAACAAGCAATAAAACCCGCTCGAATAAACCTCCTGCATCTGTTCGAACCACAATTATATATCCTATCTATCCTGAATTCCTGTCGATAAAAATATATCGCTGGCACATCATCCTGTAACAGAATCCCCCTCTTTAACCAATCATAAAAAATAAAGGCTCCTTTTTTGTATTGATTTTGGCGTTCTCTGACCTCAGGGAGAGTAAGATTAATCATATTATAACGAGAGAGCTTGCGATAGAATTTTGCTTGATTAACAGATATAACATCATAAGGAGGACAGACGACCTTCCGGGGGGAACCAACCTTAGTATAATTATAGAATACGGCTGGAAATGGCTTAATCTCTACCATCGGTAAATAACGTTACCAATAAGAATACCGACTCCATCGAAAATAAGGTCAATTGCTGAACTAACCCTACCCGGCACAAATTGCTGGTGAAATTCATCACTAACAGCATAGATAAAACAGAATAGAACAGCTACAAATATCCGCCTCCTCTTATCCCAGGAGATGAAGGGAGACGAATTTCTTAACGCACGGTTTAAAAGCAAGGTAAGAAGCAGGTATTCAGAGATGTGAAATAAAAAATCCGCCCCAAAAAAAGTCTGCGGTATATCTTTATCTGTCAGAGAGGAGATGGCGAATATAAAAACCATCCATAAAAAAACCGGTAGCCAATACTTAAAGACCGGCCTCATCTATCTCTATCCTGTCCTGAGGGACAGGTATCGCAAGCCGGACCTTTCGTATCCTTGCCACTCTGACAGCCCTTCTGATTACCCTCTTGTTTATTGGATTGTGTAGGTTTGGACTTGCGGTAATCTGTTGCGTAAAATCCAGATCCCTTAAAAATAATCCCGCTACCGGAACCGATCAACCTACGCACTGAGCCATGACACTTCGGGCATGACTCAATCGGTTTATCGCTCATCATCTGAAAAACCTCAAAATTCTCTCCGCACTTTAAACACTCATATTCATATGTAGGCATAGCCTCCTCGCTTGTTAAAACTAGCTACAAACATACTCCTGTTACTTAAACCCCCTTCTTATCCGATCTACTATTGATTCTTTATACTCTACATCCTCCCCCGAAACCCGGGCAAACTCTTCAATGAGCCTTCTTTCCTGTGTACTTAAATGAGTGGGTATCTTCACATTAACCCTAACCAGCTCATCCCCTTTCCCTCTGCCATGTAAATCAGGAATACCTTTATCGCGCAAACGAAATATACGATTGGGCTGTGTACCAGGGGGTATCTTCATCTTTACCCTACCGTTTAAAGTAGGCACCTCAATCTCACCCCCTAAAATAGCCTTCACAAAACTGATATCTATTTCGCATATAATATCATTATTATGCCTCTCAAATATGCTGTGTGGCTTTACATTTATAAGCACATAGAGATTACCTCTACTTAAAGACCCCTGCTCGCCCTCTCCGCGGATTCTTAAATGAGACCCAGTATACACTCCTGGTGGAATCTTCAGTTTTATCCGCTTGGTCACCTTAACCCTACCCTCTCCGTGGCAGTCTGGGCAAGGAGCAGTAATTATACTACCCTCGCCTCGACAGCGACTGCAAGTCTGAGCAATCTGAAAAAAGCCGCTGGAAATCACCATCCTGCCGGTGCCTTTACATTGAGGGCAGGTTGTCTTCCTGGTGCCTGGCTTAGCACCCGTGCCATGGCAGGTAATGCACGTCTCATAACGGGGGAGCTGTATTGTCTTCTCTACGCCTGAGGCTGCCTCCTCTAAAGTTATATTGACCTCAACCTCTAAATCTCTACCCCTTCTTCCTGCCTGCCTTTTTCTTGAATGTCCAAAGATATCAAAACCAAAATCTCCAAAGATTTCCTCAAAAATGCCCCCTCCAAAACCAAAGTCGCTTAAATCCTGGAAGATACTGGAGAAGTCCGCCCCTCTGAATATATCCTCATACGTAAAACGCTGGTCAATGCCTGCATGACCATATTGATCATAAAGTGCTCTCTTCTGTGAATCAGAAAGCACTGCGTAGGCCTCGGAGATTTCCTTAAATTTCTCCTCTGCCTCCTTCTTCTGGTCTGCGGGGACGCGGTCGGGATGATAACGCAAGGCCATACCCCTGTAAGCCTTCTTTATCTCATCCAGACTCGCATCCTTGCGAACACCTAATATCTCATAATAATCGCGTTTTGTAGACACTGGTTTACTCTATAAGCTCCATTAACAGATATCGATCTGCTCTTTGTAAGATATTATAAACTTGAAATTACTTCTTATCCTCTTCTTTATATTCTGCATCGATTATATCTTCCTCTTTTTTCTCGCTCTTCTTTTCCTCTTCTTTTTTCTCACTCGAGGAGGCCTGTTCCTTAGTACTATCCGCTGGCCTGGCCTGCTGCTTGGCTGTTGTTTGCTTATAAACCTCTTCAGCCAATTTGTGAGAGGCCTGCGTTAACTCCTCCATCTTATTTTTAATCTGTTGAGTGTCCTGTCCTTTCAGTGCTTCCTTTAGCTCTCCTATTTTACGCTGAATGTTTTCCCTTTCACCTGCGGGGATTTTATCTCCGTACTCCTTGAGCGATTTCTCTACGCTATACACAAGCGTATCTGCCTGATTGCGCACCTCTATCTCCTGAGCTCTCTTTTCGTCTTCGGCAGCAAATTTCTCTGCCTCCTTAATCATCTTCTCAATCTCTTCCTTTGAGAGTTTCTTGGGAGCTGTGATACGTATGGACTGCTCTTTGCCTGTTCCTAAATCCTTGGCAGACACATGAACTATTCCGTTGGCATCTATATCGAAAGTAACCTCTATCTGAGGAACGCCTCGCGGGGCAGGGGGAATGCCTATCAGATCAAATCTCCCTAATTCTGTATTGTCGTTGGCCATCTTGCGCTCACCCTGTAAAACCCTGATTGTAACTGCTGTCTGATTATCCGCTGCGGTCGAGAAAATCTGAGATTTCCTTGTAGGAATAGTGGTATTCCTCTCAATAAGCTTTGTATTCACTCCCCCTAAGGTCTCAATACCAAGGGATAATGGAGTTACATCGAGCAATAAAACGTCCTTCATATCCCCTTTAATAATTGAGGCCTGAATCGCCGCGCCCATAGCTACACACTCCATAGGGTCAATACCACGCTCTATCTTCTTTCCCACAAAATCCTCCACAAATTTCTGTACACAGGGCATCCTTGTAGGGCCTCCTACCATAATAATTCGGTCGATATCAGAAGGGCTGAGCTTTGCATCAGAAAGAGCTTGCTCCATAGGGTGTCGGCATCTCTCAATTATAGGACCCACCAACTCCTCCAGCTTCGCTCTTCTAATATTCATCGCCAGGTGCTTAGGGCCACTTGCATCAGCGGTAATAAAAGGTAGATTGATATCGGTGGTTAGAGAACTGGATAACTCTATCTTTGCCTTCTCTGCTGCCTCACGTAAACGCTGCATAGCCATCTTATCATTCCTTAAATCTATACCTGACTCTTTTTTAAACTCCTCAGCAATATAATCGATAAGGGCATTATCCATATCTGTGCCACCTAACTGGGTATCACCGGAAGTAGATTTAACCTCAAATACACCCTGAGCCATCTCCATTATTGTAACATCCAGAGTGCCTCCCCCAAAATCAAAAACCATTATCTTCTGTTCCTTTCCGGATTTCTCAAGACCATAAGCCAGACAGGCTGCGGTGGGTTCATTGATTATCCTTAGCACCTTAAGGCCTGCTATCTCCCCGGCATCCTTGGTAGCTGTTCTTTGATTGTCATCAAAATATGCCGGGCAGGTAATCACGGCCTCCTCCACCTTCTCTCCCAGATATGCCTCTGCGTCCTGTTTGATCTTCTGTAGTATAAAAGCCGATATCTGCTGAGGAGTATATTCCTTGCCAAACACCTTAAATTTATACTCCTGGCCCATCTTCCGCTTTGCTGCCGTAATAGTCCCTTCAGGATTTATAGCCGCCTGCCTCCTTGCCGGCTCACCGACCAACCTCTGACCGTCCTTGGTGAAAGCCACAACAGAAGGAAATGCCTTCCCCGAAGCCACACCAGCCCCCTCAGCCGAGGGGATGATTGTCGGCCTGCCTGCCTCCATTATTGCAGCTGCGGAATTAGAAGTACCTAAATCTATACCTATTACCTTTGCCATCTTAAATCCCTCCTTCGTATTATCTTGATGCCTTCTTGGCAACCTTAACCTTTGCCGTCCTTATTACACGACCGTTCAGTAAATACCCCTTTTGCAATTCCTCTACCACTGTATTCTCTGGATAATCATTAGTATCCACCTTAAGCAACGCCTCATGCAAGCAGGGATCAAAAACCTTCCCCTTTGCTTCAATAGGAGACAATCCCTGCTTTTTAAGTAAATCATATAGATGTGCCAATATCATCTCTACTCCCTTTAGAAAGGCAGAGAAATCCTCGTGCTTCTCCTGCGCCAATTCCACTGTGCGCTCAAGGTCATCAACAACGTTTAATAAATCAACTACTATACCCTCGTTGGCAAATCGTACGAACTCTTGCTTCTCGCGTTCAAGCCTCTTGCGGATATTCTCAAAATCTGCCTGAAGCCTCAATAATCTATCCCAGTACTCCTTTGATTTCTCCGCCTCTTGCCTCAACTGCTCATACTCTGCCTGACACAGGGTAATTATCTTATCCTCTGATTTTACCTCTTGTTTCCTGTGAGGCTTATCAACATCCATCTTCTGTTTTTCCTGTTCCTGTTCTGTTTTCCTATCCATTTTTTTATTTTGTAATTGGTTATAATTCAGTTAAGATGTCACTCACCACTTGAGAAATAAACTCTAAGGCAGGAATGATGTGTTTATAATTCATCCGGCGCGGCCCCAAAACAGCCAACCTGCCATTTTTCTTTCTGCCCCTATGATAGGTAGAGATTACCAAAGAGCAATCCCCTATCTCGGGACACTCCATCTCGCTGCCGATGTAAACCTTGGTAGGTTCTTTAAAATCACGATTTATTATATCTAATAGTTTTTTCTTTTCCTCGATCATTTTCACCAAAAAGCAAATCTTCTCTGCGTTCTTAAACTCCGGTTGCTCAAGAATATAACTTAATCCTTTATAGAAAAACTTCTCCTCCCATTCCAGCAGCGAAACAATGCCTGCGTAGTGCGTAATTCTCGATATTATTTCCGACGTCTTCTCTAAAATATCCTCCAGACGCTCAATCTTACTTCTATATTCATTTATCACCGCCTTCTTCTCATTATCCAACAATTCTATCTGAGACATCAAAAAATCTACATAATATCGATATCCCTTATCAGTAGGAATCCTGCCCGCAGAGGTATAGGGATGAGTAAGATATCCGGATTCCTCTAATTCTGCAAAAATATTACGCACGGTAGCTGAGCTTAAATCAAAATCCTGCGCCAGTGCCTCTGAGCTCACTGGGGTTGCTGAGTTAATATAAGCGTTTATGCTGGCGCTTAAAATCATATCTCGTCGCTGATTATGATCTACAACCCTAACCATTCCACCCTCCTTTTATTTACCTACCCTATTTGTAGGCGTGGAATCGTTAAATACCTGGCTTGATTGTGCCAAAGCATAATTTTATCATAAATTTTAACTCAGTCAACCAACAATCCTCATTAACTCTCGGCTCTCCTGAATACTATCTCCTCATTTTCCGTATCTACTTCTATGTCATCCCCAGCTTTAAATTCACCATTGAGTATCCTTACTGAGAAGGGATCGATTATCTTTCTTTGAATCAACCTTTTTAAAGGACGCGCACCAAAATCTGGCTCATAGCCCTCTCTGGAAAGCAAGGCACGTACATTATTGGTTAATTTAATATCTAAACCCTGCTCATTTAGCCGCTTCTTAAGCTGGAGAAACTGAATATCCACGATCTTGCCCATATCCTTTTGCGAAAGATGATTAAATATTACAATCTCATCAATGCGATTCAAAAACTCCGGACGCAGATATCTGTGAAACTCAGTCAGGATTTTTCTCCGTATGCTTTCTCTTGAGTCTCCCTTTCCTATCTGTTCTGTACCTAAATTTGATGTCATTATCACTACAGTATTCTTGAAATTTACCACTCGCCCCTGCCCATCGGTAAGTCGCCCATCATCAAATATCTGTAACAACACATTGAATACGTCATGATGAGCTTTTTCTATTTCATCAAATAAAACTATGGAATATGGTCTACGTCGCACCGCCTCGGTAAGTTGTCCACCCTCTTCGTATCCTACATATCCAGGAGGGGCACCGATTAAACGAGCCACCGAATGCTTCTCCATATACTCGGACATATCTATTCTTATCAGGGATGCCTCGTCATCAAATAAAAACCAGGCCAGAGACTTGGCTAATTCGGTCTTCCCTACCCCGGTAGGACCTACAAAGATAAAAACACCCATAGGGCGGTTGGGATCGCTTAGGCCGGAACGTGCTCTACGGATACAGGAAGATACGAGATTCACGGCTTCATCCTGGCCGACTACCCGCAACCTTAACCTTTCCTCCATCTTCAGTAATTTCTCTGTCTCGCCTTCCAGTAATTTACTTAAAGGGATCCCTGTCCATTTGGAGACAACCCTCGCAATATCGTCCTCATCAACCTCTTCTTTTAACAAGGAACCGTTTTTCTGAATCTCGGCAAGCTTGCGGTCAGAATCAGCCAGTTGAGACTCCAGCTCTCTCAATATACCGTAGCGAATCTGGGCTACCCTGGCCAGATCCGCATTCCTCTCTGCCTGCTTCTCTTCATGTTTTGCCTGTTCGATCCTCTCTTTAATATTACGAACCTGACGAATCAATTCTTTCTCTCGCTGCCACCTAGAGCCGATCTCTTTACTCTGCTCCTTTAAAGATTCCAGCTCCGCTTCCAGATTCTTGGCTCTTTCGATAGATTTAGCATCCCTCTCCTTCTTTAATGCCTGCCGCTCAATCTCTAATTGAATAATTTTTCTGTCTATCTCATCTAATAAATGAGGCTTACTGTCAATCTCCATACGCAATCGACTTGCTGCTTCGTCAATCAAGTCAATTGCCTTATCGGGAAGAAACCTCTCCGTAATATAGCGCTGAGAAAGAGTAGCAGCTGCAATCAGGGCACTATCCTTAATACGCACTCCGTGATGCAACTCATAACGCTCCTTTAATCCCCTAAGTATGGCTATGGTATCCTCCACAGTTGGTTGGTCCACATAAACTGGTTGAAATCTTCTCTCTA
>JAOZPD010000063.1 GCA_029932935.1 Candidatus Omnitrophota bacterium
GGCAGTATTTTTAAATGAGCAATAAGAGGATTCAGTTAGGGGAGGCGGTAAGATTTCACGGACATCTCGGTCCATATCTTGTGCTGGGAATTTTAATGGGACAATACGCCTTAAGAAGACTTAAGGCAAAGAAATACTTTGGAATAGAGGTAAGGGTTAAAGGGGTATTTAAGAAACCCATGTCTTGTCTTATCGATGGACTGCAATTGTCTACGGGAGCAACTTTTGGCAAGGGGAATATCAAGAAGTTAAATGGCAGAGATATCCGCGTAATCTTCCGTAACCTTAGAGACAAAAAAAAGATAGTCTTGAGCCTGAGGGAGCATCTGAAGGTCAGATTAGAGAGATTGAAAGGCCATCGCGATTCAGAAGCTTTAGCAGAGGCGATATATAAGAGTGGTTATAGCGAGTTGTTTGAATTTAAGGAATATCATCGATAATTTATAATTAACCATGGGGCTATCAGGGTTAGATATATACAAACTTTTACCAAAGACGAATTGTAGAGAGTGTGGCTTTGTTACCTGTCTTGCCTTTGCCATGCAGTTAGCCAAGAGGCAGGTCTCTTCAGAAAAGTGCCCTTATCTATCTGATGAGGCTAAGCGCACATTGGAGTCGGCGAGTCGACCGCCAATAAAATTAATTACGATCGGAGAGGGTGATGGTAAGTTGGAGATAGGGAATGAAACCGTCATGTTTCGTCATGAAGAGAAATTCCATCATCCTTGTGGTTTGGGTTTTATTATTGAAGATAATCTGGGGGATAAAGAGATTTCAGAAACAATTAAAAAGATTAATGCCTTGAATTTTGAACGAGTAGGATGCATGTTGCGTCCAGACTTGATTGCAATCAGGCAGAATGGCAATACGGATCGATTTGTTCAGGCGGTAAAAGCGGTCAGAGAGCAGACCAGCATGAATTTAATGTTGATGAGCAAGGATTTTAAGGCTCAGCAGGAGGCCTTGAAGCTGGTATCTTCTGCGAGACCATTGGTATATTGTTTAGATAAGGATAATTATCAGGAGTTCAGTTCTTTAATTTCCGAGTTTAAGGTACCCGTGGTAGTGTGTGCACAGGATTTATCGGGATTATCCGAGATTACACAGAATCTAATCAATCAGGGTATAGAGGATATTGTTCTGGATACCGGCAAGAAGGCTACTACCGAGAAAATATGGGAGATGACGCAGATCCGCCGTCTCAGTCTTTTCCGCTCTCAGCGGAGTTTGGGATTTCCCAGTTTGGTAATTGTAGAGAATCGTGCCGATCCATTTCAAGAGACCCTTACCGCAATTACTTATATCGCTAAATATGCGGGCATAGTATTAATCAGCGGGAATGAAACCTGGGAGGCGTTAGCCTTGCTTACCTTAAGGCAGAATATTTATACCGATCCTCAAAAGCCTTTATGTGTGGAGCCAAAGATTTATCCGGTCGGTAACGTAAACAACAACTCCCCGGTTTTAATAACTACCAATTTTTCTTTGACTTACTATACTGTGCTGGGAGAGGTAGAGGCAAGTAAGGTCCCTTCCTATATTGTGGCCTCTGATACGGAGGGCATGTCGGTTCTCACTGCTTGGGCAGCTGAGAAGTTTACTGCCGAGACAATCGCTGCCACGCTAGATAAATGCAATATTAAAGATAGTGTTTCTCACCGGCGTTTAATTATACCAGGTTATGTAGCTGTTCTTAGTGGAGAATTGGAGGAGAGGTCGGGGTGGCAGATTATTGTGGGACCAAAAGAAGCATCAGGTATACCCAGTTTTTTAAAGAATTTATAAAATGGAAAAGTGTAAAGTAATATTTTATCCAGAGGGTAAAAGCGTACAGATAGAGAAGGGTAAAACAATATTAGCGGCAGCCATTTCGGCTAATATTTATATTAACTCCAGCTGCGGTGGAGAGGGCGTATGTGGAAGGTGTAAGGTAATCTTAAAGAAGGGAGAGGTTATCAGTCAACCCTCTGGCAGGCTTACCCTTGAGCAGAGGAAGCAGGGATATTATCTTGCCTGTCAGGCTCTCGTCCAAAGCGATCTAGAGGTTCTAATTCCTCCAGAGTCAAGATTGGATTTAGATAAGTTAACGCAGGAGGAGATAGATTTAAGGCTGAAGGGCCTTTATGCTAAGGCAGAAGAGGTTGATTCGGTAAAGTCACTGGAAGAGGGCGTCTTCGCGCATTCTCCCTTAGCCACGAAATTATATTTAGAGTTACCCGCCCCTAATCACGTAGACAGAATAAGCGATTTAGAGAGATTGTATAGACAAATTCGTAAGATGAACGATATTCCCGTAATGCAGACAGGGCTGGTTAATATTCGCAGGTTAGGTAGGTTGCTTCGTGATTCTGATTGGAAGGTTACAGTAACCTTAGGGAAACGAAATGGGACAACAGAGATTGTTCTTATTGAACCGGGGGATACCTCGGATAAAAACTTTGGTTTTTGTTTTGATATTGGCACAACTACTATTTCCACCCAACTGGTAGATTTAAATACAAAAAGGATATTGGGAACCAGGGCTACATATAATAAACAGGCAAGCTACGGTAGCGACATCATTACCCGTATCATCTGTGCCCGTCAACAGGATTGTTTGGAAAAATTGCACCATGCTGTTATAGATTCGATGAATGAGATGATTCAGGCATTGATCAGAGATAATAATATCGACCTTAATGACGTTAACTGTATTCTCTGCGCCGGTAATACTACCATGGTGCATTTATTGTTACGGGTAGATCCTACTTATATCAGGAGAGAACCATATGTGCCTACAGCTAATTTTGTTCCTACAATTCGTGCAGCTGAGGCAGGGATAAAGATAAATCCTCGCGGTCTCTTATTTTGTCTTCCGGGCGTCTCTAGTTATGTGGGCGGAGATATATCTGCCGGTGTTTTATCCTGTGGGATGTATAAAGAGGAAGAGATATGTATGTTAATCGATATAGGAACAAATGGTGAGATAGTTCTGGGCAATCGAGAATTTTTGATCAGTGCAGCAGCTTCTGCTGGTCCTGCCTTTGAAGGTAGTGGTTTAAGCTGTGGGGCAAGAGCAGCCAGGGGAGCCATACAGAAGGTTACCATAGATCCTAAAGATTTTGAGGTGAAATATGACGTTATCAGGGGCGGAAAGGCGCATGGTATTTGTGGTTCGGGATACATTGACATTATCTCTTGTATGCTTAAGACCAGCCTGATAACCAAGGAAGGAAAGTTCCATCAGATTAAGTCCAATCGCCTGCGTCAGGGTGATTTTGGTCCGGAGTTTATCATTGCTTTTAGAGATGAGGCAGAGACAGGCTCTGATATTTTTATTACCGAGGGAGATATTGAAAATATAAAGCGAGCTAAGGCTGCTATATTTGCTGCTGCGGCGATGCTGGTAAAGCAGATGAGCCTGGAGTTTTCTGATATTAAAAAGGTATTTATCGCTGGTGGATTCGGGACATATATTGATGTAGATAATGCAGTAAACATCGGATTGCTCCCCGATATAAAAAGGGATAGATTTATTTTTGTGGGTAATAGTTCATTGGCAGGGGCACGCCAGGTATTACTTTCTCATGAGGCGATGAAGAAGATTGAAGAGATAGCCAGGAGGATTACTTATCTTGAATTATCTATCGAACCTAGTTATATGGACGAGTATATGGCAGCGATGTTTTTCCCGCATACAGATAGCTCGAGATTTGTCAATGTTGATATATAGTTTTAAATTGGAGCAGTGTATATGGGAATAGAACTAATATATCAAAAATGGAGCGGTAAAATTAATGAGGTAACCATTGGTTCTGAATCTAAGGCGGTTAAGATTGGGGGTCAGAATAGCCTTCCATTTTTATTTAAAGAGGGGGGATTGCCAAATCGACCAAGGATTGCCTTTGAAATTTGGGACGTACCTCCTCAGGATTGGCCGGATGAATTAAGGCGTCCATACGGGGGGGTGTTAGAGGATGTCATAAAATGGGCAGAGCGGTGTCAGGAGGAATATAAGGCAGAGATTATTTGCGTCAGGCTTTTGGGTGCTCATCCAGATTTAGGTAACAAGCCCTCAGCAGAAGAGGCAAGGTTAGTAGAGTTATTATTACAAAAGGTGGCGGTACCCTTGATTATTCTGGGTTGCGGAGATGACCAGAAGGACAATGAGCTCATGCCTGTTTGTTGTCAAGCTGCACGCGGCAAGAGATGCTTGGTGGGTAGCGCTGTACAGGATAACTATCGAACGTTGACCGCCGCTGTTCTTGCTGATGGACATAATATTATCGCCGAGTCACCCATAGATATAAATATCGCCAAGCAGTTGAATATTCTTATTTCAGATATGGGCCTTGCTCAGGATAGGATTGTGATTAATCCAACGGTCGGCGCTCTCGGCTATGGATTGGAGTATGCTTATTCCATAATGGAAAGGGCACGCCTGGCTGCCTTATCTGGAGATAAGATGCTGGCGATGCCGTTTATATGTTTTGTCGGTCAAGAGTCATGGCGGGCGAAGGAGGCGAAGGCTCTTGAGACAGAATTCCCCCAATGGGGGCCCCAGAGAGAAAGGGGTATAATCTGGGAGGCTGCTACCGCCGTTGCTTTTCTCCAGAGCGGAGCGGATATCTTGGTTATGCGTCATCCAGAGTCAGTGAATTGCGTGAGAGATTATATAAATGTTAATTATCAAGATGTTGATAGTTAGATTAGAACCGATTATAAGTTATTCACTTTCTCATTTATTATAAGGGGGTAGAGTAGATGTTTATAATCGGAGAGTTAATTAATGGGATGTATAGGGAGGTAGCCGAGGCAATTAAGAATAAGGATAAGGGTGTAATTCAACGGATTGCTAAAGAGCAGGTTGAGGCGGGTTCCGAGGCCTTGGATTTGAATTGTGGTCCAGCCTCACGTGATCCTGTCGGGGATATGGTTTGGTTGGTTCAAGCAGTACAGGAGGCGACCGACAAAATATTATGTTTAGATAGCACAAAGATCAATGTTATTGAGGCAGGGTTAAAGGTAGTGAAGAATAAGGCTATAATCAATTCTACCTCAGCAGATAAGGATAAGCTGGATATAATTATCCCATTGGCTTTAAAATATAATACAGGACTCATCGGACTCACCCTAGATAAAAAGGGTGTGCCTCAGGATAAAGAAAGGCGTCTGGAGTTGGCTGCTGCGATTGTGGCTGATTGCCAAGAGAAGGGATTCCCGCTTGAGAATCTTTATATCGACCCCGTAGTATTGCCTGTCAATGTAGCCCAGGCGCAATTAGAAGATACCCTGAAGGTATTATTGGAGTTCAAGATTATCTCTCAACCCCCTCCCAAAACAGTAATGGGATTAAGTAATGTTTCCCAAGGGACAAAACAGCGTAGTATGATTAATAGTACATTTCTGGTTATGGCCGTAGCTCATGGATTGGATGCGGCAATATTGGACCCATTGGATAAATATCTAATGGATTCCTTAATTACGGCTGAATTGATTTTGAATAAACAAATCTACTGCGATTCGTTTCTGCAGGCATATAGAAAAAGATAGGGCGTTTTAAAACTCTACTTTGAAGGTATATTTTATTTGATTATTTTCGAACTTGGGGCGTCCCTTGAGCTTAAAGATTTTTATACTGGCTTTATCTTTTATCCAGCCCTCCATTTCTTTGGCTTTAAAATACGGATAAAAAATATCCACACCCAATAATTTTTTCCATTTCTCTCTGAGGATTCTCTTTTCTTCCCTTTTATCTATATTAGCAGCATAGGCTTTTTTATTAAGGAAATCAGAAAAGGCACGTGTCTGTTTCTTCTTATGTGATACTATAGGTTGTTTCTCCAGGGCTGATTCTATTTTTGTTGATTGCGCCTCTCTTACGTTATTGATGTTGTCCCCAGTTTCATTCTGGGCATTAAGCGGAATAGCCAATGTCAGAATGCCTACTAAGATTAATATGTTTCTTGCAGCAGCAGCCATTTTTACCCTCTCTATATAAAGTATAACATATGTAGGGCTAAAATGCCACACAGTTGAGTTATTTAACATATTTAGTTTCAATAAGTTAAGTATTTATAAATGGAATCTGTGTAAAGTGAATTAATGGAGAGTGGATTTAGCGAGAGGATATTATATAATAATACCGTTTTTTCAATTTCATTATTAATAAATTATTTTTAATCGCTGAAAAAGATGGATATAAATTCTTTAAGAAATTGACCGCCTGCTTTAGCACTGTCTACTAGGCCATCTATGAGACCCTTGGTTTCTTCCCCTGGGGCTCTCCAGAGAGCAAATAATTTCTTTCTGAATAGACCTCTTTTCTCTGACTTCTCGTCTCCGTAGACCTCGTAGTCATACGCCTCTTTTATATTTCTGGGGCCTTTAATAAAAATGCCATACAAAGGCGATAGGGTAAATTTAAATAGAGACTTCCCCATGAGTATTAAATGGTGCCTTATGGAATGGGCATATACACAATTGCTAAATATAAATATTATTAAACTTACCATAACGATGACTTTAAAATATGACCTCATCTTTAATCGTTAGTTTTATTCACTTATTCTCAAGGCGATTCTTAAGCACCCTGGGCAGCAGAGGGAAGCGTTTCGGTGTCACCTGAATTTAAGCGCATCCGCCCCTTTGCTTTTAATTCCTCGACTGTTTCAAAATAAATCTTTTTGTCTTTAAGTTGATGGATAAAATTTTTCAGCTCAGCATCACCCCGGTACGGCCAGAAACCAAATCTCTTCGCTTCATTATAAGCCTGTTTTATAGTTAATCCTGAGACTAACACCCGATACATAGCTATCATTGCTCCCGTCCTGTCTCTGCCGCTGGAGCAATGCACAAATACAGGTTGATTATCTTTTGTTAAGATTATCTCCAAGAATGCAATTACCTGTTTGTCAGTGGGGCGTTTATAGACGCTCATGGGCAGATTATAAAATTGCATCCCTAAAGACTTGACTAATTCCTCCTCCTGCAAGGATTCTCCGTCTTTCCCTCTCAGGCTTATTACTGTTTTTATTCCAAGAGATTTTAATTTATTCCATCCCTCTTGATTCGGCTGTCCTCCTCTGTAAAGTATCTCATCTACTTGATAAAAGTTAGGTATGTCTACAAAGGGATCTTTAAGATATCCCAGATATGCACAACCACACAGGATAGATAAACTTAAACAGAAAAATAATTTTTTAAACACAGAGTATTATATCATATTTAGAGGTATTTTTGGAGTGAGAAAAAAGATTAACTTGTTCGGAAAGGATAGTATAATAAATACAGAACGATTGACATAAATTATAAGGAGGTGTATTGTGCCTGAGTTTCGTATGAAGGTGAATATCCGCAGGCTTGTGGGCGACCCCAATATGTTTGAGTTCACTATTTCTACTCCTATGCTAAGGTCGCAATTTCGTCTTCCCAGGCATGTGGTTAATCAATTGAGGATATTAATCGAGAAGGCCTTAATAAGTAAGTGATAGTCAGCTTATAGGCCTAAGAATAATTGCAAACAGCATAGCTTATCGATACAGAGAATTAAGATGAAGACTTGCTTTTTGGTATTTTTGTGCTAACATATGGAGCGTTGACTGAAATAACAAAATTATTCCCCGGGTATACTTAATAA
>JAOZPD010000001.1 GCA_029932935.1 Candidatus Omnitrophota bacterium
TTATTAATCAAAAAGTCCGCACCTTTATTTATAAAATTACGGGACAATTCTGGAAAAATATCCTCAAAACAAATAAGCACAGCAAAGGCCGTCTTTGTTCCAAGAACATCCTGCCCTGATGCGATTGTATCCAACTCGGACCTCTCTGATAAACTACATCCTTCGTCTAATAAAAAGGTAGTGTACTCATCCCCTGCTGTAAAATTTCCGATAGGTACGACTGTATCTAGAAAACCCAAGATATTTTTAAATGGTATATATTCCCCAAAAGGTACCAAATGTATTTTATTATAATATCTTACAATTCTACCAGATTTTGATATGAGAATCGCACTGTTATAATAATTGCCATTATTCAATCTAATCGCTCCTGTCAGAACATAAATTTTATTGTTAAATATGAATTCTTCTAATTTATCAATAGAGAAAATGTCTTCGCTATCTAAAATTACAGGTAAGGCTGCCTCTGGCCATATTATTAAATCTGGTTTTTCCTCTATAGCGCTCTGAGAGAGACGCAAATATTCATCTAAAATACCCCTTCTTGCCTCCTTTCTCCATTTAATCTCTTGAGGAATATTTCCCTGGATAACTGAAATCTTAATTGATTTATTAGATTTAAGATTAGAGATTCTTATTATTCGGTGAAAACCGTATCCCAGGCATAAAAATAACAGAAAGATAGAAATGGAACAAGATACAATATCTAATGTATATCTCTTTCTTTTAATAGCGAATAATATACTATTAAAAACCGAATAGATAAACACATTTATGACCATAACCAAAAACGATATACCCCAAACCCCAGTAATATCGGCAAGTTGTATTACTGGCAAGTTGAGATATTGCGAATAACCCAACAACACCCAGCCAAAACCGGTAAATATATGACTGCGTGTATATTCAAACAATACCCAGAGTGAAGGAATGGATACTACTGACCAACGGGTATCGAGTAGTGCATATCGATTGATTACAAATCCAAATATACCAAAATATAAAGCCAGATATAAAATAAGCAAAATAAATCCAATAAGTGTAACATTAATTAACCAGTAGGTCGTACCAGCAAAAAAGATCAAACCACAAAAATAAGATAATAAGAAACTATTCTTATTTTTTTGCTTTCTCAAACTGAAGAATAAAGGAATAAAGGCGACCCACGCTAAGAATTCTATATTTAAACAAGGATAAGATATAATTAGCAGAATTGCACTAATTAAAATAAGGACCAGATTAAAATAAATTTCTTTAGATTTAAAGATTAATAGGAGATTCATCGTCCGCAGGTAGAGCAATTACGACTTGTACATGAGCTGCAGTTTAAATTTGAGGTAATATTACCCTGGGAGTCTTTACTAAAGTGGGCAAATACGGAGAATAAACGACTAATCTTGGAAGAATGGCAATCGGGGCAGATAATTCTTTCGTGATTATTCCTTATTAATAACTCGAATTTCGTATTACACTGATTACATCTATATTCGTATATCGGCATATCTATCTACCATGACATTTCTTATATTTTATTGGTTTACCAGTCTTAGGATCAATTGCACCACAAGGACACGGATCATTCCTACCGACCTTAGGGTATCTCTGCGTGGACTCCTTTCGATGATAACTAGGTTGTACAGCCTCAGGCTCATTGAATGCACTTACCAATCTGTCCTGTGATGTGTGAAAACGAGAGGCTTCCGGATGTAACATCTCTTGCTCAGTCAATCTAAATACGCCTTTAACCCTCTCTTGCGATACTGGCTGAATCTTAAAAAGCATCTCGATCGCATCTTCTTGAATAGAATTTATCATCTGGTCGAACATTATAAACGCCTCACGTTTATATTCGATTAAAGGATCGCGCTGACCAATTGCCCGCAAACCAATACCCTCTCTTAAATCATCCATCGCATAAAGGTGGTCCTTCCATTTACTATCAATAATTTGCAAGAGTATCATACGTTCAAAATGTCGCATTGTCCCTGAGCCGATTTTATTCTCTTTTTGCCTGTAAGTTTCACTCAATATATTATAAATTTTCTCTCTAATTCGCTCATAAGATAGATTGGTTAAGTCCTGTTTATCTATTCTGAGTCCGAATTTTAAATATAAAGCATTAATCAATCCAAGAAGATCATATGATTCCTGTGTCGCCTGAGGCAGATAATTATCGCAAAGATTTATCACAACCTCTTCTAACATCTTTGTAATGCGCTCAGCGACTCTATCACCCTCAAGAATCTCTCTGCGTTGAGTATATATAATCTCACGTTGTTTATTCATTACATTATCATATTCAAGAAGCTGCTTTCTAATCTCGAAGTTATGCTCTTCTACGCGTCGCTGGGCAATCTCAATAGATTTGCTTACCCAAGGATGTTCAATTACCTGACCCTCCTCCAAACCTAAACGGTCCATTACTGCCATCAATCTATCCGATCCAAATAGACGCATTAAGTCGTCTTCTAAGGAAACATAGAATCTCGAAGATCCCGGGTCTCCCTGTCTACCTGAACGACCACGCAATTGATTATCGATTCTGCGTGCTTCATGTCGCTCAGTTCCCAAAACATGTAATCCTCCTAAACTCACTACCTTGCGATGCTCCTCTTCTGTTTCTCTCTTAAATCTATTTAATACCTCTCTGTATTCCTGTTCGAAATTATCCTGCTCTGTTAATTTTTTATTCCTAAGGAGATTTTTAGCCATATACTCGGCGTTGCCACCCAGTAAGATATCTGTCCCTCTACCTGCCATATTTGTGGCGATAGTTACTGCTTTGTATCTTCCTGCTTGAGCTACAATCTGAGCCTCCTGCTCATGATATTTAGCATTGAGTACCTGATGAGGTATCCCTCGCCGTTTTAACAATTCAGAAAGATGCTCAGACTTCTCAATAGAGATAGTTCCCACCAATACCGGACGACCCTGATTATACAGAGTAACTATCTCTTCAACTACAGCATTGAACTTTTCCCTCTCAGTTTTATAAACACAATCAGGAAAATTTGTACGTATAAGGGGACGATTAGTAGGCACTACTACTACGTCCAGCTGATATATTGTCTTAAACTCCTGAACTTCAGAAAAGGCAGTCCCCGTCATACCGGCTAATTTTTCATACATCCGGAAGTAATTCTGGAAGGTAATTGTAGCTAAGGTCTGATTCTCACGCTCAATCTTCAATCCCTCCTTGGCCTCAACTGCCTGATGTAGTCCATCCGACCAACGTCTACCTGGCATAAGTCGCCCTGTAAATTCATCAACAATAACCACCCGTCCATCTTTAACTACATAATGTACATCGCGTTTAAAATTTGGACCGTGTGCGCGTAATGCCTGGATAATATGATGCCTCCAATCCATCGTGTTAATATCGTGGAGATTATCCACGCCTAACATAGAACAAACTTTAGCTTCACCCTGTTCGGTTAAGTGAGCCGTATTAGCCTTCTCATCAATAATATAATCATAACCAGAGGATAAATCCTCACCTCTATATTTTGCAGCAACCTCATCACGCTCAAGTATAACTCTTCCTTTTAAACGGGGAACAATCTTATTAACAATATAATATTTCTCTGTTGATTCCTCAGCAGGCCCTGAAATAATCAACGGGGTACGTGCTTCATCAATAAGTATGGAATCGACCTCATCAACAATAGCATAATAGAATGGGCGCTGTACTAAATCTTCATGTGAATATTTCATATTATCGCGCAGATAGTCAAATCCAAATTCATTATTTGTGCCATAGGTAATATCGCAGGCATAAGCCTCTTTCCTTGCTACATCATCCATATCATGCTGAATAATCCCCACCGTTAATCCCAGAAAATTATAAATCGGCCCCATCCATTCTGCATCTCGTCTGGCAAGGTAATCATTCACTGTAACTATATGAACACCTCGCTTTAAAAGTGCATTAAGATAAACTGCCAACGTCGCCACCAAGGTTTTGCCTTCACCGGTAGCCATCTCGGCAATCTTACCCTCGTGTAATAAAACACCACCAGCAATTTGGACATCAAAATGTCTCATCCCAACGGAGCGCTTAGCCGCCTCCCGCACAACAGCAAATGCCTCTATCAGAATATCGCTGAATATTTTATTACGGGTAAATTTTAACTTTTCTTTTATCTTCTCTCGCTCTTGAGGCATCGCCACGGTAGAAAGCATTTCTTGCAGATCAATAATCTCGCTTTGGTATTGGCGACTCTTGACATTGACATGTTCGATAAACTCTTCGGTCTTACTGCGTAGACCTGCATCGGAAAGACTAGCCATCTTGGGCTCAAGTCGATTTACCGCATCTACAATAGCGGCCAACTCTACCATTTTATTTATTGAAGAAACAGGCATCTCTGAATGTAAAACAATATTAACATTGGGATATTTACGTTTAATAATATTCTGTTTCCTTAACAATATTGAATTCTTAATAAAACTTAACATCGTGAAGTTATAAAATTTTATTTTAATGTGTTTATTATTTTGATTCTTTGATATTTCAAATACGCCTCCATGAAACCATCGAGTTCTCCATCTAACACAGCATTGACGTTACCAACTTCATATTCGGTGCGATGGTCTTTTACTAAACTATAAGGATGCATTATATAAGAACGGATTTGACTACCCCATTCAATCTTCTGTTTTGTCCCACCAAATTGACGAGCAAATTTCTCTTCTTTCCTTTGCCTCTCTAATTGATAAAGACGTGCTTTTAAAATTTTTAAAGCAGTCTGTTTATTCTGATACTGAGAACGCTCGTTTTGGCATTGAACAACAATACCGCTGGGTAAATGTGTAATCCTCACTGCAGAATCGGACTTCTGCATATGCTGTCCACCCGGACCAGAAGAACGATATGTCTCAATGTGCAAGTCTTTGTCTTCAAGTATAATTTGTACATCGTTCTCGGTTTCGGGAATTACATCTACAGAAGCGAAAGATGTGTGTCTACGCTTATTTGCGTCGAAAGGAGAAATACGCACCAAGCGATGAACGCCTTTCTCTGACTTAAGATATCCATAAGCGTATTCTCCTTCAATTAAAAAAGTAATATTCTTTATTCCCGCCTCCTCACCTACCAATAAATCTGTGGATTTATATCTATATCCCTTCTTCTCTATCCAGCGACTATACATCCTGAAAAGCATCCCTGCCCAATCGCATGCCTCGGTTCCCCCAGCGCCAGCATTGATACTCATAATAACATTACAATGATCAAACTCTCCACTCAAAAGAGTTCTAAATTCCAACTTCTCCAAGTCCTGAAGGAGTTTATCTGTTGTTTTGTTTATATCTGCAATTAAATCCTTGTCCTTATCTTCCAGAATAGAGAAGAGCTCACGCAGTTCTTTATATTTAGAATGTAACTCTTCCCAGGGGCAAACAGCTGCCTTAAGAGACTTAATCTGGTTAACCACCTGAACGGATTTTGCATTATCCTCCCAAAAATCAGGACTGGCCATCTGCTGAGACAACCGGGAGATTTCCACCCTCTTATTATCTATGTCAAAGATAACCTCGCAGATAAATAAGTTTTTTTTCAATCTGATTCAATCGCTCCTTAATTCCTTCTAACATATATATCTCCTTTCATCTGATTATGCTCCCCTTATACCTTTTAACATTAACGTGAATTCATCCTTATTGTCAGCTACGCTTGTCGCCACCTCTTCACTAACCTTACCCTCCCTGACCAGCCTCAATAATGATTGATTAAATGAACACATACCGAAAATATCTCCCTCTTCAATAAAACGCGGAATCTCCCAAACCTTCCCTTCTCGAATAAGGCGGGAAAGCGTAGGTGTAAGTAGCATTATCTCATAGGCTGGTATACGACCGCCTGCATCCTTACGGGGCAAGAGCCTTAATGAGATAACCCCCTTCAGCAATAGAGATAACTCAGTCCTTATTTCCTCATGTTGATACAAAGGAAAAAAATTCATAATTCTTTCTATACTCTGGGCGGCATTCACTGTATGCAGAGTACTAAGCACCAACACCCCTGTCTCTGCAGCGGTAATAGCTGCTGACATTGTTTCATAATCGCGGATATTCGCTATATAAATAACATCTGGACTCTGTAAAGTAAACGCCCTTAAAGCTACTGGATAGGAAGCTACATCACGAAATAACTCCCGTTGATTTATAATTGAATTTTTATCTTGAAAGATAAACTCAATCGGCTCTTCAATTGTTAGAATGTGTTTATGAGCATTAATATTAATATACTCAATCATGCTGGCAATAGTGGTTGATTTGCCGGAGCCCATACTCCCAGTAAGTAAAACCAGGCCACGGCTTTCCATAGCTAATTGTTTAAGCACAGAGGCAGGTAAATTAAGCTCTTCCATTGTCTGGGTAAGTGGAGCTATACTTCTTATTACAATCGATGGCCAATTGCGTTGCCTAAATATACTCACTCGAAAGCGACGTTCTAACTCGGGTAAATATAAAGCGAAATCAACATCCAAATTCTTAACAAAAAATTCCCTTAATTCTTCAGAAAGCAAATCCTTAAGAGCCTGATTAATATCATCGCTACTCACTATTTCGTTACCCACGCTAAGAACCTGAGAATTAATACGCATCCGTACAGTACCACCGGCACGATAAAACATATCGGAGGCCTCTTTTTCAACCATTAATTTCAGATAATCCTTTATCTTCATTTTCTAACCTTTCTTTAAAATTGTTTCAACCATAATAATATACTCCATAACCTTAAATCTTACCCTTTTACCAGAACATAACAATTCAAAATATTATATCATCTTTTGAGTCTTTTTAGTAATCAAAATTGCCCTTCGAATCTCTTTCTCTAAGTTTAGGAGTCTTTGTTTAGTCTTTTTACCCCAACGATATCCGCCCAATCCTCCATCAGATTTTATCACACGATGACAAGGAATAATCAGAGGGAAGGGATTATTTTTCAATATCTGTCCTACCGCCCGGGAAGCACCTGGCTTACCAATCTTATTAGCAATCCATTTATAACTACGTACCTGACCTATAGGAATCTTTAATACAACCCGATAAACCTCTTTTGCGAAAGAACTCATTATCATAATTTATATCTTACAATATATGTTTTAAAATATTTTATTCGATTATTATGCATCAAAAATATCATTTGCCAATTATCTGCTTCTTTCTCAATATATGATGATAAGCCAGCGCGAAACGATGCGCCTCATCACGAATTCGCTGGACAAGACGCAAAGCTAAAGAATTAGACTTAAGCCTAATCGGTGATTGGCGATGAGAAACAAAGATCTCGTCATTCTGTTTAGCTATACTAATCACAGGTAAAGTTATACCTAAATTATCCAACTCCCTCCTAACAGTGTTCAGTTGCCCTTTGCCCCCATCAATAATAACTAAATCAGGAAGTGGTAGCTTCTCATTAAGTATTCTGCGATAACGCCTATTTACTACCTCCGCTAACATCTTATAGTCATTGATTCCTGTGACACTTTTTATGCGAAAACGACGATAATTACTTTTATCTGGCATTCCGTCATAGAAAGAAACCATCGATGCGCAAGCAGCGGAGCCAGAAATATTAGAAACATCAAAGGCGTCAATACGTCTCGGCCTAGTATCCAACTTCAAGATCTGCTTTAATTCGAATGCCTCAGAATAAGAATCGTACAATGTAAACAAATCGCCATATGACATTCTGCTTAGCGCCTGAATTCGATTTCTTATCTGTGCAGCCTCTTCAAATCTCTTCTCATCTGATAATCTATGCATACTGGCAGTAAGTCTATCGACCAGATCCACCTGTTTACCCTCCAAGAAGAGAATAATATTGTTGATATTATCACGATATTCCTGTACGCTAATCTTGCCAATGCAAGGAGCTGGACATAATCCAAGACGATAATATAAACATGCTTTCTTGGGAATCTTAAAACAAGAGCGAAAGCCAAAAATGTGACGTATTGAATTTAAGGCCTCTCGCAAAATTCCGGCATCAGGATATGGTCCGAAATAATGGGAAATTATAATCTTCCGTTTTATACATGTCATTCTTGTTACCCAGACAATAGGAAAGTCTTCATCGCTAATACAAATTAATGGAAAAGATTTATCATCACGAAAAACAGTATTATAAGGGGGTTGATATCTTCTAATCAACTCGGCTTCCCTTAACCGCGCTTCTATCTCAGACTTAGTAACAATATAATCCAGACTGACAACCTTGGAAGACATTACTTCTATTTTTAAAGATCGGGGCTGAACAAAATAACTTCTCACTCTTTTCTTTAATGACCTCGCTTTACCAATATAGAGAATATTCCCTGCTTCATCTTTAAATATATAAATCCCAGGTGAATTAGGAATACTGGTTAATTTGGCCTTATCCATCTGAATAATTTGTCTATTCTCTCAATTCTAAATACAAAACAGCACGAGAAATATATCAAAACTCCTAAAATTATAGTCAACGATAGTCTCAGAATTGGATTCAGAAAAACTGTTTTATTAAAAAAGATTAAAATAGAAACACACATTATTAACCCTGCACAGCTTACCTTAAGAAAATAAATGAGTAAATCTTTAGTAATTATTCTACCTATCCTTTTTGTAAGATTAAAATAAAGAAAAGAAAAGTTAAAAGCAGCGGATAAAGAACTAGCCAAAGCCAGACCGCCTATCTTCAAAGGAAACATTAAAATAATATTTAATAGAAAGTTAATCAATAAAGCCAATGAGGCAATTATCACTGGGGTACGGGTATCTTGTAAGGAATAAAAACCAGCAGTCAAAATCTTCATTCCTCCAAAAAACAGTAATCCCATAGCATAAAAATAAAGCGCAGAAGAACAAATTCTTACAGAATAATAATCGAAATGTCCACGTTGAAATAGAACCTCAATTATCGGCTGAGTCAAAATGACTAAACCCAGGACTGTAGGTAACATTAAAAAATAAATTGTACGCAAAGAGAATCTTATAGTTAATCTCAGACTGTCCATATCACGAACTACGGCCTGCTGAGAAAGAGTAGGAAGGATAGCTGAAGACAAGGCAATACCGAAAAGAGCTAATGGCAACTGGACTACACGGTTAGCAAAATATATTGCTGCCACTCCACCCTGTCCAACAATAAAACTAAGTGATGCCAATATTGTGTCAATTAAAACATTTAATTGGTATACAGCTGTCCCAAAAATACGCGGGAGAAGCAAACTGCCTATTTTTTTAATACCGGGATGAAGAAAATTAAACTTCACCTTTAAGACACCTATGTTAAATCCTCTTCGAGCAAGAGACGGTATCTGTATGCCAATTTGAAATACACCACCTATAAGCACACCTAATGCTAACCCAAAAATCGGGTTGTCCATAAAGCGGTAGGCAATAACTATACTGGCAATCATACAGATATTGAGTAGGCACGGACTAAGTGCGGGAGAGATAAAGAATCTAAATGAATGCAAAAAACCTATAGCAAAAGCGGTTAAACCAATCAGTAACAAGTAAGGAAATAGGACCTTGGTAAGCTGGACAGTAAGTAGAAATTTTGAAGCCTCTTTTAAAAAACCAGGAGCAATTACACTAACAATAGCTCGGGAGAACAAAATACCCAAGAATGAGATTGCAGTTAGAATAATCAAGATAACCCAGAATACATTGCCTATCAAATTCCAAAATTGTTTTTTATCTTCTTTAGCCCAATATTGACAGAATACAGGAACAAATGCTGAATTCACCGCCCCCTCACCGACTAAATCACGCAAAAGATTGGGGATACGGAAGGCGACAAAAAAAGCCTCCGAGACCGCGCCTGTACCAAAGAACGCAGCTATCAAGATATCGCGTATAAAACCTAATACACGCGAGAAGAGTGTAGCTATACTTATAACTGATGCGGACTTAAGAATAACTTTGTTCTCTGACATATTTATAAATATTCTAAATTATTATTATATATTATCATCTTTTAAGGATGACTGTATAAAACCAAAGATTAAAAATGATGGATTAATATATAAATATTTAATTGACTATTATGGCTAATTATGATATAGTAATTAGTTTGTAAGAGGAATTTTCTCAAGGGAAATAAACATTTGTTATAAATAGAAGGACAATATGCCTCGTAGACGAACCTCACTAAAAACTCAGCGTAAAGATATAAAAAGGCGTCAGCGTAATCTTAAGATAAAACGAGATATTAAAAAGGCAATAAAGAAATTTAAAAGTTATATATCAACAAATAATATCGCCGAAGCAAAGACTATTCTCTCTTCTGTTTTTTCTAAGTTAGACAAGGCTGCTAAAAAGGGAATAATTAAAAGAAATAATGCGGCGCGTAAAAAATCTCGCCTAAGTCGAGAGCTTTTAAGAAAAACACAATCGGATAAGAAGCCACTCTAATGCCAGTTCTGATTTAATCCTGCCAGTTTTTATATCGGTATCGCAATTGAGCAGAAACGTTAACCTTTTTCTTCTGTCATTAATATCCATTCTTTCATGCTCTAATTGATACCGAATGGCCCCTAGGATCTTCTCGGGACGCTCTTTCTGCAATAGGAGTCGATGCAGCAACCTCATCGCAGACTTAATTCTTTTTTGTCTCGATTGAATTCTTGATTCTGGATAACCAGCAACAATCTCACGAGCCAAGGTAAATGCATCTATTTGCTTTGACTGATGGAAATTTACTATTCTGACGAATCTGGAGACCTGATTGAAGAATCTATCTCTAATCTCAATATGTCGAGTATCCAAGATTAAACCTACGTGAGGATATGGCTTCTTAAGGAAACCTATCAAATACTGTTTTATATCTGCACCTAAATTAGAAGCATCTCTAATAAGAATCAGTCTCTTCTTCGTCTTTACAGGTAGAAGCAGAAGTTTCTCCTGGAGGGTTTTCAAATCTAAATTCTTTGAATGCAAGATTTCAATATTAAATGACTCTAATCGGTCTATTCTGAGTTCTTGCTTAATCTTCTGCAATTTTATATCCTTGGAGAGTTCGTCTTCACCGATAAAAAGATAATTCATTATGAGATTAATACCCTGACTGGATATGTTATTAAAGGATGTAACTTCGGCTAAAGAAATATAACTATTTTTGGAGCCAACTTTATGGAAACGTTTAAATTTTATAATACCTGCGGGGAGTCAAATTTACTTACCAGACGTCTACTACGCGATTAACAATCCTACGAGACAAATCTTCAACCGCCGTTCTTATCGCTGTTGACTCTGAACCTTCTGTAAAATATGTTGTATCTCCAATAAAATTATCTTCTTTCCAGAGAGTAGTCTGATTTGAGGTATCATATAGTTTAATATTTACTACTATATCGATACGATACTCCTCAACATTCTTATTATCCGTTCCTGTATATCTCAAGGCTTCTCTACGGTAATCGATTAATTCACCACTCAAAATCAAATCTGCATCTTGTTCTTTAGCCAACCGCAAATTCCCATCCAGAATAAACCGATCGATCAGCCGACGCGTTATATCGTTCTCTAGCAGAGGATGATATGTCTGATATCTTCGGGCTACTGATGTCTCTTCCGTAATATCTATCTTATTGACAAAGGGACGTACATATATAGTCTTATAACTGCTAGTAATAAGAGAACGTGTGGTATAGCCACAACCCGCAATAATCACTGCAAACAGAAAATGATAAACAGTAAGTAAAAATAACTTCGGTAATAATCTATCTTTTTGGGATATTCTCATCTTTCTGTTCTAATATCCGAAGACTGGAAAATGCCTTGGCCGCCCAAATAGTCTTAGGATAATCAGTAATTACTGTATTATAATAAATCTCTGCCGCTTTATATGCCTTCTGCTTCTGATAAAAGACCGCTATATCATAATATCCCTTTGCTTCTCTCTCTCTCAGCTCGCGTATATTCTCTTCGGCTTCTCGAGATAACTCTGCATCGGGATGAGACAAAGCAAACTTCTCAAATCTTCTCTTAGCCTCACTAATCGCCTCCTGGTCGTAGTCTGAACTGGGAGAAATCTTTGCTCGGCAGGAGGCAATCTGGAATTCAGCTGCAGTAACCCATTCACTTTGAGGATAATTCTTAATCACCTTAGTAAACTCCTCTTCTGCTTCTATAAAACGATCCAAGTTCTTCAGAATTAACCCCAATTTATATTGAGCCTCGGCTGCTAAAGGTCCATATGTAGAATTCTCAATTACCTTACTAAAAATCTCAATTGCTGGATTCTCTACGGGTAAAGTAATACCCCATGCCTTCCTCTTATATCCCTGCATAAACCTCTCAGCAATATTAAACTCCTTCTCAATAATCTCATTGATTCTAGAGGTAAATGGATATTTATCTAATACCTTCTGATAAGCAAGATACGCCTCATAAAGCCTCCCCTTTTTCTCCTTAATGGTTGCCAAGTAATACTGCGCTTCAGCAGCCTGACTACTTTTAGGGTAATATTTAAGTAATTTTTTGAATTCACGTTCAGCCTCTTTTAACTTATCATCTTTATAAAAACCTAAAGCAAAATCCAACTGTTCAATAGGTGTAGGTTTAACCGCATATTTCGGATTAACCCATTTTCCAGTCTTGGGAGACCAAATCCAGAAGGCAAAGGCATAATCAGTAACAATAAGGAGCATCAACATAGATAGAACAAAAGTCTTTTTCATAGCGACTAACTTTAACATAGATAAACTGTTTTGTCAATAAATTCATCTTATCTATAAAAAAGATAGAATAATAATATCTCCCGCTAATATACTACATTACTCGACTACCGTTTGACAAACCAGAGTAGGGGATAGACATCCTTAATCCAGACGAGACAAACCAGCTTCATGAGCGATCCTAAGTGCTTCTATATACTCATCTTGAGTAATATTACGATCTATCTGAGCAAATTTATGGGCTAGTCCACAAGGACGATACTGATTCATTATATTAACATAAGTATGAGCTGATATATCTTGGGTAATAAAATTCATAATCTCTTTTGTACCCGCAAGTCCGTGTGGTAAAACCAGATGACGAACAAGTAAACCCTTATAAGCAATGCCTTCGATAATCTCTAAATCTCCTACTTGCTGATGCATTTTCTTTAATATTCGTTTTAGATTTGGAAAATAATCATCTATACCGCAGAAGATTTGAGAGACTTCTGAAGAAGAAAATTTCACATCTGGCATATAAATATCTACTACCCCATTTAAAACATCAATTATCTCCTCTGACTCATACCCACCACAATTATAAACAAGGGGAATATTCAATCCTTGTTTTACCGCAATATATAGACCCCTTAATATCTGCGGAATAAAATGGGTAGGGGTCACTAGATTTATATTATGGCAGCCTATACCCTGTAGGTAAAGCATATAAATAGAAAGCTGCTCTTCTGTTATAATCCTACCTGTTGCCCGGTGGCTAATCTCAAAATTCTGGCAGAATACACACTTAAGATTACAATGAGAAAAGAATATTGTACCTGAGCCAAATTTACCTACAAGGCATGTTTCTTCTCCAAAATGAGCAAATGCCGAAGAAATGCGTAATTCTCTACCTGCCCCACAAAACCCTCTTTCACCTTTATTTCTATTAACTTTACAATTGCGAGGGCAAAGAGAACAACAAAAAAGTACTTCATTCAAACGCTCAATCTTTGCCTCCAGACGACCATCTCTATATGTCTTTAGATAGTTAGGAATCACACTCCTCATAGAGAGAGTATTAGAATAGAATTCTGTCTTCTTTGGACAGAGATACCTTTTTATCCCCCACGCTTTTACCACATTCGGTACAGATATACTCATATAAATAGCCATCTGGTAAGATAAGAAGAAGTTTTTCTCTTACAGGCATTGAGCCTCCGCAATTATCACAGTAGAGTCTACTTGCAGTAAAATCTTTATATTGATAATTATCCTGCATTTAAACCCCTCTTCAGAAAGGGACATCCTCCTTGCCAATCGAGGGACAGCCTCTGAATCAAACAGAAGGATGTCCCTCTTTTAGTCTAAAGATTCCCTAAGATTTAATGGGGACATCCTTATATTTAGCTCAGAAGATGTCCCTTAGTAATTTCAGCAAGTTGATGAGCACATCTTATTGGCTGAGGTATTCTGTATTTAGGACAAAACTCAAGCACCAGTTTCATTGCTTGCTTAAGTGAAACCTTATATCCACAAGAAACAAATAATGGCCTGATATTTATCCGTGTACGCAGAACAACGCCCAATATCTCACCTGTACTTCTATCATAGATAAAAGAATAAGCCCCTTTCTTGCTTTCCGGCATTTTATATACTCCATATAAATGGCTCTTAGCGCAACCTATAGTTGGTATATTCATAAAAATCCCCATATGAGTAGCGATTCCCATACGACGGGGATGACATATTCCCTGCCCATCAAAAATAACCAGATCGGGTTTATTCTTCAGTCTCTGAAAAGCCCTTAGGACAACCGGACCCTCACGAAAGGTAAGCAGTCCAGGAACATAAGGAAAAGAGACCCTGCTTCTTGCATAAACTGTCTCTATTAAATTTAATCCCGGATATTCCAGAACGCATATAGCGCATATTGCCCAGATATCAAAAAACGCGACATCCACTCCGGCAACCCTGTGTATTTTAGCCAGATTATTATCCAGTATAATATTTCTTCTCAAATTATTCTGTATATGAATGGCCTGTTGAATATCCACTCTCCAGGAATGAAGATTCTTATACATCATACAATGATCCAATTAAGTTATTTTGATATCCGTTCAATTAATGAATGAAATATAAGGAAAGCTCAATATCTTTAATAACCACGAGGAATTAATGCGGTTCGATAATTCATTTTATAAGTAAGCTATTTTGTTAAGGAAAATTAATAAAGAAACTCCCCCCCGCCTCATATACTACTACAAGTTTTGGGCGCTGAGAAACAGTGGAATTGTCTGAAGAACGAAGAAAATGACTACCATCATAACTGGATACAATCAAAGCAATGCCATAATTTTCGTTACTCGTACCAAACCAATCTTCAACGGCAGAAGGGGATAAAGAAAACCGGACCTCCTCGCCTGTTACAGGATTATTTACTATCGCCGTTCCGATATTCACACCTTGAGTATCATTATCCCAATTGAATCCATCAGTCTGATCATCGTAATCCCAATATGTTGTATTATAAGCCTTATATAACCGACAACTCTCTCCCGTACCTGCAGTAGCACCATTCTTAGTTCCCTCCGTCCAATCCCCATTTGCTGAACTAACCTCACGTACATACCATGTCCTGTCATTGCCACTTGTACTTCTATCGCTGTTATACCACAAACTTAATGTAGCTGAATTACACTTCGCCGAATCAGGAATAGAAGAAAGATCAAATTCGATTAGAATAACCCTTTGTGTATTACCATATCCCATTAAGGTAGTACTTATCCCATAATTCGCTATGGTTCCCTGAAAGCCTAAATAATTATCCTTTCCATCCGCTGCATTTGGCTGTGTTTCGAATGTGGGATCTATATAGATAGGATATACTGCATTATCCAGCCATATCTTAGGTACGCAAACAGAAACATATACTCTATTTCCCTTCTTGTTTAAATAATATGAAGAATGGCTATAAAGATCAGAGCGGTTCCGACCAAGACCACCTGAGGAATCATGAAATTCTGGAGACTGCCAGTAAAAAAGCACCTTTCCGTCCTTTACAAAAGAGATATCGCCTCTAACCACTAACCCCTCCTGGACAGAATCATTCCATCTTCTCCTGCCTACAAAAAGCTCTATTCCATCGCTGTATTCAAAAGAGAAGCTTAATTCAAGCTGTACATCTTTACTGGAAGCAAATCTTTTGGGTGAGGGCAAATCTGATTTTGAATGGACTATAAGTTCTTTCACTATTCTCTCTGGGACAACAAGATATCTCATATCAATACCAGACCCATAACCATCTGTATAATATACTATATTGTCTCTCACTACCGCCTTTCTACCGTGAGGCATAGAGATAACCTCCTGCTGTCCATATTTATTCACCCATTTAAGGGAAGCAGGCTGAACAGTAACCCATTCATTACCATATTCGTATTTTAAGACTGGGCCCTCATTAAATAGCTCTCTGAAATACACATGCCATGAATTATTCACCATTTGATAATCCCATCCCAACTCTCCATCGCTTAAAACCCTCGTATCAATCTCTCTCCAATTACCTTTGGCATCCTGATAGTGCACAGGACTAATGCTAGCAACAAAGGTGTATGAACCGTCGGGATTTAAAAAGGTTTTTGAGCATCTAGTACGCTTTTCTATAATCTCCTGCTTACTGCCTAAATCTATACCTGATAAGAGTGCTGTTCCTGCGTTTGTCAAAATAATATCCTGGGCATAACAATAAGAAAAATAAGAAGGCCCTATCCAATAGATACAAAATATGAGAAGCCATAAACAGAAACTAGAGGCTCTATATTTCCTCTTTAATATTAAACTCCAGTTAAAAAAATCTCCCTTTCTTCTCATTATTATTGCCTCCTTACCATACATCGTCCAGGCCAATCCACTTGATTATTAAAAGGTTAAAAATCAAATTGCTGGGCTATACCATCATAGGTAGAATCTACAGAATTATATATAAAACCAAAGTAATCGGTCCTATTCGCCGTAGTAGTCAATGTAGGAGCTGTACCACCTGACCATCTAACACTGGCTGGCCAAGTAATTGTACGTGAACCACTACCATCCTGTTTGACAATTAAAGTATATTTCCTGCCAGATATCCCATTACTAAATGTAAGTGTACAATTAGCCGTTAGAGTAATATGCTGTGTATTTCCATTATTCCAATCTATAGTCTGAGAACTACCTGAGCTACCTATTACATATATATCTGAACCAAATTGCCCACCGTTAATATTAACATTACCCCCTTGAAATGTAGCTGCATAATAAGTACCAGTGGTAACCCCACTAACATCCACCTCTAAACCTGTGATGGTACCTGTATTTGTTCCACTCTCATCAATATCTATAGAGAGACCGGTGACTGTATCAGAATTATTGGTAAGGTCTCTATTTACCGTAAGCTCGCTATAACTGCCGTAGGGTGAGGGATAATAGGTGGTAATGGTGATTGATTCTTCGCTTTGAGCAAAACAAAAACCTGCTATCAAAAATAAAATAAAACTGATTAAAATGATGCTCTTACGCATATCCTATACCTCCTTTTTCTTTCCTTAAAAAGAGTTTTATCGTCGAATTAATATTCTTCGTCTTTACAATTATTTTAATATGAAGGGCTATCCACGTCAAGACGTTTATTTCACAAATAAAAATAGGCCCCTGGAAATCTACTAAAAAGTCTTATTATTTGGATCAAAAAGACAAGGGCCAGCTCTGCTGGTAGAGCAAAAATAGAACTCAAGAAAGGAAAGGTTAGCCCTATAACCAACAAACTGAAACCTGAAGCAATAACCAAAGATAGATACGGTATAACTACAATATTTGTCAATATACCCACAGGGGATACGATTCTGAAATAATATGCGATTAAAAACGAAGTCCCCAACCAGGCTCCGACGGAAATACTTAATGCATTGATACCAAAATGCAGGATATTTGTAAAGACACGAGGTACTCTTCTATGCGTTATCATCAATGCATTCAACAATCTGTTAATTATAGGCGATAGATAAATTATTGAAATTACACTAATAAAGGAAAGCTGAAATCCAACATCAAACAATTGCCGTGGGTTTACCATTAAGATTATCATTCCTGACAAAGCAATAGAATTTGATATTCTTATCTCTCTTTTTAATAAGGACCCGATTAATAAGATATCTGCCATTATGGCTGCCCGTACAACAGAAGGACGTATACCTACCAAGAAGCAATAAAATAGCAACAGAAAGATAATTATAGAATATCGAATGCCGCGGTTTAATCCTATGAATCTAAATAATATATCCAGCATAAAAGCGATAATGCCTACATGCAAACCACTAATTGCCAGAATATGCATGGTTCCAGTCTGAATAAATAAACGCCTCAATTGAGACGGTATCCTGCCACGTTCACCCAAAACCATTGCGGATAATACACCTGCCCGTGTTGATTTAAGGTTTCTAAATAAAATATCTGAGAGCTTGCTCCTAACCCTGTAGGTAAGATATCTTAAGTAACTTACTCCGTTCTTTCCTTTTAATCTCCTGATTCTCTTATTTTTACTTACTGTAAGAATAGAATATATCCCTTGGTTCTCCAGATAATTACAATATGATAAATTTTTGTTCTTTATTCGATATGGTCTATAGAGTCTCCCTTCCAGAATCAAACAATCAGCATAAGAAATATCCTCCGCCCTGAACACCTTAACCATTACCTTACCACATACACGATAGACTCTCTCAGCCCATATAAGTTTTTGTACACTCAAGATAAAACTGCTAAAATTAGATATTTTACAGGGAGAATTTATAACTACTCCTTGGAGAATTACCGGCTCAGATTTATAAAAGGTGAAGTTACGTATATGGGGATAAGGCAAAATATAGGTGTTAGACAAAAATATTGCTCCTAAAGAGACTGCCAAGATAAGGAAAGAATAAATGGCTTTCTCCAGCTTAATAAATATAAAGCTAATGACCAGCAATAACCATGTGGATGCATACAAAAATAAGACAGATATATGTATCAATTTTGCCAAATATATTCCCAGACAATAACAGATGGTAAATAGTGACAGGAAATTTATCCTATTCAACTGTAAAATAATCCTTTATCTTCCTATATTTATAGTCCCCGATGCCCTTAATATTCTTTAATTCAACAATATCAAAAAATCTGCCATTATCCTGACGATATTCGATTATTCTCTGAGCTAATTTCTCGCCTATCCCAATAAGGCAAATAAGCTCTTCCTTATTCGCCTGATTAATATTAATCTTTCCAAAGTCCTGATTGATATAATCGATAATTCTAATCTGAGAATAATGTTTAGAGAGTAAATTAGCACCTAAACCGAGCAAGGCAACCGTAATCAAGAATAATATAACCATCCTCTCCTGATATGTCATAACAGAAGGAGTTTTAAATTTTTAGAATAAAATGGTATAACTGTCTATATCTCTATAATAATTGACGAAAGGAATGGCAGGATCTCACTGAAGTTTATTTAATATATAATGTGGGTCATAGAGGGGATATAACTTTATCAAAAAATTAACTTCTAATTATTGCAAGATTATTCCTACACGCTCTCAACAGGAAATCTACAGTAAAGTCTTCGCAGAATCTCACTCTATCTTCTCTTGGTTTGGCCTCTAATAACCTGATGGCATTATTAAATTCCCTTGCTGCCCTGTTAAACATCCTTTGACACAAATATATATTACCTAAATTGAAATAGGCAAGAATTATCTCCGGATCAATATATATGACCTTTCTAAATTGAATCTCAGCTTCTTTAAAATTACTTATTTTATACGACAATACACCAAGCAGATAATATGCTTCAATATATAAACTATCCATCTCTATTATTCTTTTGAGTATATCAATTGCGTCTTTATATCTTGCTTGATTGGCCAGAATAGTAGCCTTACCAAAATAAGCCTGCGTATGATTCTTATTCTGTCTTATGATCCTATCAAAACATAAGATAGCTCCTTCATAATCTTTTTCTTTTAAAAGCCTTGTGGCTTCTTTGTAAAGCAATATCCATTCTTTTCTACCGATACGCCCTCTATCAACGTCGTTATCAGACTGTCCTCGCCCGGACCATTCGCACTTAGAAATAGCATCTCTTTTCAATGGTCCCTCATTGAAAGAAAGGGCGCTAAATTCAAACTCTGGTACACCTACAAATGGCCTTATAGAAGTATTATCAACAGGAGAGGACGCCTTTTTATAAACAATTGTCTGCGGTAGCTCTTTTATCTCAAATTTAGTAGTTATCTGCCATAAGGTCTCTGCATGCCCTAAGAAAAGATAGCCCCCCGGGGCAAGACAATCATAGAAATTATCTATTATTCTCTTTGTGGTGGGAAGGTCAAAATATATGGTCACATTCCTGCAGAATATAATATCCAAATCATGCATTCCCTGTAAATTAAAAGAGTCTCTTGCTAAATTATGATACTCAAATCTAACCAATCCTCTCACCTTATTATTTAATACATATCTTATTCCTTTGCGCTGGAAATATTTATTAAGATACACCCTGGGTAACTGTGCTACATCTCTCTGAGTATAACTTGCCTCTCTTGCATAAGCTAACGCCTCACTGTTTATATCCGTGCCCAATATAGATATATTCCAGTTTTCAAATAAAGGCAGAACTTCTATAATAGCGATGGCAACCGAATATGGCTCATCGCCCTTAGAACAACCTGCTGACCATATTCGTATACATCGCTGTGAGGAATACATTTTATTCTGAATTATTTCTGGTAAGATTGTATCTATCAAAGCATCGAACTGAGGCCTATTTCTAAAGAAATATGTCTCGCCTATTGTAATTAAATTCAGGAGTCTGACCAACTCAAATCGTCCTTCAGGCTGACGTTGCAGTAAAGTATAATACTCCTGGTAAGAATTATACTGCAACTCCTGCAAACGCCTCCATAAGGCGAGATGTAAGAGCTGAGCCCTATCTTTATCGAAATAAAGCCCGCTTTCCTCGATAAGAAAACTCTGAAAAAGAGCGAAATCCTTCTCTGACAAAGGTAATACTTCCTCTTTCATTTCTTGATACCAGCAAGCCCTGTTATCTCCTCATTTGTCAGAATCTCCTCAAGATTTAAAATTACTATTACTCTTTCCTCAATTCTGGCTATACCAGATATATAACAATCATCTATCTGTGTTGAGATAACTGCGGGAGTAGGTTGAATATTTTCCTGAGATAAAACTATGACCTCTTTTACCTTATCAACAATAAGGCCCACAATAAACTTTTTTATTTTGCATATCATAATACATGCTTTTGTTCTATCTTCTATGATTTTTATATTGAACCTCTTTCTTAAATCAATTACAGCGATTATATGTCCCCTTAAGTTTATCACTCCCTCAATAAAATCCGGGGCTTGAGGCAGGAGATAAATATCCTGAAACCTCAATACCTCCCGTACGCAAGATATATCCAAAGCAAATTCCTCATCAAGTAAATCAAATATCAATATCTGCCTCTCCTCTGCTTTTTCTAATGGCACCTTACTCATAGTATAATCCATATTACTCTCACTATCTATATAACAGCCATCCCCTTAGCCAACTATCCCTTTATTTAGTATCTTAACAATCTCCTCTGCTATCCCATCAAGTGGCAATATCCTATCTATCACACCCATATCTATAGCCGCCTTCGGCATACCAAATACTGCACAGCTCCTCTCATCCTGAGCGATTGTTCGCCCTTGCATCTGCCGTATCGCCTTCATACCAATTACCCCATCTCTACCCATGCCAGTCAATATAACCCCTATGGCCCCCTTTTTATAAACCCTGGCTACCGACTCCAAAAGCACATCTCCCAATAATCTATTATTCTTATTATGTGAAAGTTTGGTAGTAAGATATATTTTGCCATCCTCTTTGACCTCCATATGAAAGTTACAGGGAGCAATATATGCAACCCCCGCTCGGATTTTCTCTGAATCCTCTGCAATCTTAATCATAATCTGGCATTCCCTATTCAGCCAATCTACCAAACCACCCATAAAACCAGGTATTATATGTTGAACAACAAGTATCCCACAGGGAAAATTTACAGGGAAGCTTTTGAATATCTTAAGCAGCGCCTGGGGACCTCCTGTAGAAGTAACAATCGCCACTACTCTATCCAGATTCTTTCGCTCAGAGATTTTAATCACTCCTATGTTATCCTCTTTCTCTAACTTCGCCAATGGATGACGGATAACCTTAATGCCACTCAACAATTTTACCTTCTCAATCAGCTCCTCCCCACATCTATGATTACCAATAAGATCCTCCTGCCCCTTTTCGATGACATCTAATGCCCCATAAGAAATGGCATCAAATATCTTATATAACTCCCCCTCCCAGACTGAGCTGGATATGACAAGTATGGGTGTAGGGTAATATGCCATTATCTGCTTTGTTGCCTCAAGACCATCCATAACAGGCATATGTATATCCATAGTAACCACATCGGGTCTTAATTTGGCAACCAACTCAATTGCCTCCCTGCCATTATATGCAACCCCCACTACGCTGATTCGAGGATCGGAGCCCAATATACTCTTCAATACTTTGCATATCGATGGAGAATCTTCCACTATCAATACCCTTATAATATTGCTTGAGCCATCTGCCATTACATCATCCTATTAATCTATCGACGGTATCCAGAAGGTTAGATTGGTCAAACGCAGACTTTATAATATAGGCCGCAGCACCTACCTCTATCCCCTTCCTCTTATCATCATCATTCTCTAACGCAGTAACTATCACTATCGGTATATCTTTATATTTCTCATTTTTTTTGATAGTCCTGCAGAATTCAAAACCGTCCATCCTCGGCATTTGGATATCAGCAATGATAAGATCATATGAAACCTGCGTTACCCTGTTTAGGGCATCCAGACCATCCACAGCTGTATCCACCAGATATCCCTGAGTTTCTAATATATTTTTCTCAAGCTCTCTTGTAGAAAGAGTATCTTCTACAATCAATATTCTTTTCTTCCCCTTCTTTTCTCGATGAGGCAATCCTCTGGTTATTACGGCAGGATGACTCAATGCACTATTTGCTATTAAGTCTGCTACATCTAAAATAATTACGATCTCACCCCTGCCTAAAATAGATACCCCGCTTACATTATTAACCTTGCCTAAATGCTCGCCTAAATTTTTTATAAATACCTCCTCTTCTCCTATAATCTCATCTACAATAAATCCCACACGTTTCTCTAAGGAAAAGGCGATAACCACAGATACCTTCTCTTTCAAATCACGACCGTTGTTATCGACGTCTGAGTCTGCTTCGGCTTCAGGCAATTTAAGGACCTCGCTCAATCTCACCATTGGCACAGTATGTTCTCCCACCTGAATAGCCATTCTCCCCTCAATGGTACAAATCTTACTCATCTGAAGCCTAAGCCCCTCCGAGATCGAGGTTATAGGAAAAGCAAAAAGCATACCTCTGGACTTTACTAAAAGTACCTGAATAATTGCGATAGTCAAAGGCAGAATCAGAGTAAATCTGGTACCTCTGTTTTTTTGGGTGTCCAGGATAACCTGCCCCTTCAGATTCTCTATTTCTCTTCTTACTATATCCAACCCAATACCCCTGCCGGATATATCAGTAATTATTGGACTTGTGGAATAACCATTCATAAATACTACATTTAATATCTCTCTTTCTGTCATATCTCTCAATTCCTCCTCAGACAAGAGATGCTTTCTCAAGGCAGTTTGTTTTATATCCTCAATATCCATTCCTCTACCATCATCTTCTATTGAGATAATTACATTACCCGTTTCGTAAGAGGCGGAGATATTAACTGTTCCATATGCGGCTTTACCGAGCCTTTCCCTCTCCTTTGGAGTCTCAATTCCGTGATCAACACAATTACGCAATATGTGAATAAGAGGTACTTTTATTATCTCTAATACCTTCTTATCTAATTCTGTATCCTCTCCAGAAATCTCTAAATTTATCTCCTTGCCTTGCTGCAAAGCTATATCTCTAATCATACGAGGGAATCCTTCTAAGATAGTAGAAAGAGGCAACATCCGTATTTCTTTTATCTTCGCCTGCAACTCATCTATTACTGGGTCAACACGGAATGACTCAAAGGATACATTATCATATAAGACAAAAGAGGCTTCCCTAAGCCTCTCTATCTCAACGTCACATTGGCCGAGTAGTTTTACAATATCGCTGTTTCGGCAGGAGGGTTCTTTCTTGATTCTCTCTCCTAATTCAGAAATCCTCCTCTGCACTCCTTTAGTTAGTCCTGATATCCTTTTGGCCTGGTTAATCTTGGTAGAAGAGCTCATTTTATTTATAATCAACTCACCAACTAAATTAAGAAGTTTATTTACCCTGCTTAATGGTACACGAATATACTCTTCGATATTCGTATGTCTGGCTTGGGGATCCACATCTTCTGAGCTCTGCCTTCTCCTCTGTAATCTATATGATATCTCTGATTTCTCCTTTCTATTTTCTCCATCCTCTTGAATATAAATACACTCCTCCAACTCTCTACATATCTGCGAGATATCTATATCTATCTTGTCCTTCTGTGTTATCTGTCTCAGAATAGCTCTATTAACATCAATCCCTTTTAAAACTCTATTGGCAACCAGAGAATTAAACGCCAATTTCTTCTTTGCAACCTTATCGAATATATCCTCTATCTTATGCGCTATCTCTTGAATCTCATAATAACCAAAGACACGCGCCGCACCCTTTAAAGTATGCGCCTCCCGATTAAGCTCATTCACCAAGTCTAAATTATCCGGATTCTTCTCTAATTCCACAATTCCCCTATCTAGTTTAGTAAGGTGATCCTCGCTCTCAGCCTTAAAGATTGCAATAAAATCTTCCTTTTTATCAGGCATACCCCTTACTCTTTTAATCCTTCCTCTCCCAGTTTAAACTCACTTATTGTCTTCTTTAATCCCTCGGATAATCTATTAAGTTGAGTGGCTGAGGTAGTTGCTTGATTGGTCGCAGAAACAAATTGTCTTGTTACCCCATCTATATTCCTCATTGCCTGTACCACCTGTACCGAAGCGCTCTTCTGTTGTTGCGTGCCTAAGGAAATCTCCTTAGCTGCCTTGACTGTCTCTTTTACCATCTCCAATCCCTTACCAACCCATTTAATTGAATCCTCTATACCCATAATGGTGGAATTAGTCTCCCCCTGAATCTCCGTTATAAGCTGTCGTATCTCCTCGGTAGATTCAGAAGAACGCTCCGCAAGTTTTTTAACCTCTTGAGCCACAACAGCAAACCCTCTCCCGGCCTCGCCTGCTCTGGCAGCCTCAATAGCTGCATTTAGAGCCAAGAGATTTGTCTGCTCAGCAATGTCATCTATAAGTCTTGTTATATTACCTATAGATTGCGACTTTTCACCCAGGGAGAGAATCCTCTTTGCTGTCTGGTCAACTTTTGTACTTATCTCTTGCATCCCACCCAGAGTCCTCTCTGCTGTCTTCGCCACATTTGCAGCATTCTCGGCAATATGAGAAGCAGTAGTGGCTAGCTGTTGAATTGTTGCCGAGGTTTCGCTTACTGCAGAAGACTGCTCAGCAGCCCCTGAGGCCTGCTGCTCCGCTGCAGAATGAATCTGACTTGCCGAAGAAGCAATCTGTAACCCTGCATCGTGTATCTGCTTGATTACACCTCGTAAACTTTGTATCAATTTATTAAATGCCTCGCCGACTTGGCCTATTTCATCATTGGTCTTTATATCAACCTGTTGCGTAAGGTCTCCTGTCTTCGTTGCGATAGTAGTGGTAACAGTAAGTCTCTTTAAAGGAATGACCAGAACATGGTTAACAATAATAAGATAAATACCGATACCGATAATCACTACAAAGAATCCAATTATCCAAATCGTAGCCCCCATTTTCTTTATTGCAGCATTAATGTATCTGCTCGTAAATCCCACACGTAAGGTTGCTATGCGGTTTTCCAAAAAGAAGATAGGATTAGCCATTTCAAATTTGCTTTCATCATCCGGTAAGGTCTTCTTATAAAAGTTAGTCAACGACAGGACCTCTCTATCTAACGGCGTATTGGTCAAATATTGATTTATTAACTCATGGTCTGTGGAGCTTAGACATTTGCCCTTTATGTCCACTATATTCATATAAACCACAGTGGGGTCTGTGTTCTTGGCCTGAACCAACAGAACATGAAGCTTATCCATCTCGCCCATAGCGATGTAATCCACGCAAGCAGCGGATAAATTCTTAACCAGAATCTCTGCTTTAGTCTCTAACTCGCTCATTAATCTACTCTTCATAAGGCCTGCGGAGAAAAAAGTAATTAGAAATACCCCTGCAAGAAATAACAACACAAAGGGACTGATAAGTTTAACCTTTATCCCATTTATCTTTGCCATCTTAACCTCCAGGCTTAAACAGTTCTTTATTCTACTCTTTAAGTATCTCCCAGTTATTAAAAAGCATCAATTCCCCTTTATGTATCCTGGTAGTGTAGATCTTATCCAGCCCTTGATGATCCCCAGGGCCAAAGTTTATATCAGCACCTATTCCCACGTCAAAATCTTTAATAGACTCTATGGCATTGATGAATTTCTCTCTGGTGAGCTCCCTTCCGCATCTTCTTAAACCCTCTACTAAGACTTTAGCATTTATAAATCCCTCTAAGCTGACAAAATCCGGACTCTCTTCAGGGAAATAATGCCCTAATAAACCTACATATTCCTCAACGCCCGCAAGACTAGTCTGACAGGGAGGTGGCACCACCTGGGTAATAATCTCTCCCTCTCCGTATTCGCCAAGCATCTCAACCAGTTTATTCGGCCCAACAAAGGAAACATTATGATAGATAGGATTAAAGCCTCGCTTCTTACCTTCAATAATAAACTTGGCACAAGGGGCATAGGTACCAATCATTATCACTATCTCTGCATCTGAGGCTCGAATATTCTCTAAGGCCCCCTCTATATCTGTGCTACCCCTGATGAAACTCTCTGCGGCTACAGGTGAAAGACCATATCTCTTCAGTGCTATCTCTGTTCCTTTAAGACCGTCTATTCCGTATGCATCGTATTGATAAAAAACAGCTATCTTCTTCAAGTCCAGGTCCTCAACAGCATGATGTACCACCTTACCCGTCTCACTATAATAAGAACTCCTTACATTAATAATATATTTTCTGAACGGCTCCCTCAATACATTAGCCCCGGTGAACAATCCTAAGAGAGGAACCTTTCTCCGTTCAACAATCGGTATAATCTTAACTGAGGTCGGTGTTCCTACATAGCAAAACAAGCAGAATACCTTATCCTCATCAATAAGTTTATTTGTATTAGCGATGGTACGTGGAGGATCATAACCGTCATCATACCAAATCACCCTTATCTTCCTGCCATAAACACCTCCATTATCATTAATATAATTTAAGTAACTTAATGCCCCATATCTATATTGCGTTCCTAAATATCCTGCATGTCCCTCTAAAGCTAAAGAGGAACCTATAAGTATCTCCTCGTCACTGACCCCTATTTCCTCGCTGTAGACAGAGGCAGAATATAACCCCACTTCAAAAATCATCGATAAAAATAATATAACCATCATTATCTTCTTAACCATGAATATCACCTCCCTAAATAATAATCTAAAAATTCACTCCTAATTGCACAATAAAAACATCATTATCTATCTCGTTATGCTCCTCTCTCTTAATCTCATAAATAGCCTGTAATTTACTCTGCTTAGCAAAATACCAATTAAGACCTACTCCATAGATAACAGTTTTGCCATAATTGCCTTTTACATCAGGATCCCAGACATCGTATTTCATTACAGGTTGAATAGTAGGGATAATCTTATAACCCACCTCTATAAAATATCCCTCTCCCGGCAAGGTATGTGATTCGCTCTCAATTGCCGTATTGATGGTATCATCATCTGAATGGATATACTCACCTTGAAGAAGAAGGACTCCATAATTATATCGTATATCGGTACCTATCCTTTTGCGGGTATACCTTGTCTGTCCGCGATCTCCATAATAACCAGATACCCCCCATTCAAATCCCTTAATCGGCCTTAGGCCCACACGCCCAACAAACGCCTTCTGGTCATTCTCATCAGACTCATTGCGACCTTCTCCATTAGTAACAGCCAACACATAATTAAGATAACCTACCTCGCCTGAAAACATTAATCCTTGATCTCGGAGATCTCCACCTCCATTTAAATTAGAAATCACCTGAGAATAATCTACGGTAAGCAAATTATAAGGTGATATGGGCGTCTGCCAACCAAAGGGTATACAAAACTGCCCCACTCTAAGACTAATGTATCTGGAATAATCAAACTGAATCCAGTAGTCACATAGAATATTATCTAATGTTGTATCTAGTTGGCTAAATAAGGAAATACGATCGCCTAATTTACCATTAATCTTAATTCTAGCTCTACTTACATCAAAATCATCTACTGCGTTCTCACTATATTGATATCGCACCTGACCAAAACCGCTTACTTTAAACCTTACCTCTTTCCCCAGCTTCAGTTCGAGCGCATCCCTCTGTCTTTCAATCATCTTTCTCTTAACCTCTGCCTTAAGCGATTTGATTTCTTCCTCAGTTATAACTCCTTTCTTTGCAAGAAGCTCAAGCAAAAGCTCCATCTCGGTATCAGCAAAGGCTAACTCAGATAAAAAAATATACAATACCACCATAAAAACCACACAAAACCGCGTCCTCATATCTGCTCTCTTTTGTCCAATACCTTCTCTATTTTTAGAATACCAATCAATTTATCATTATCTTGGAATTCTCCTTCTATATATTCAGCTCGCTCAGAAGGTATAGTAGCAAGGGTAGGTTCTATTCTACTTACCGATACCTCTACTACGTTACATACCTCATCAGCAAGAATTCCTGATTCCACTAAACCAGATTCTACCACTACCAACCTTGAATCTCTGGTTAAATCTGTTTTGGGAAATCCAAAGATCATCTTTAAATCTGTCACTGATAGGATATTACCTCTCAAATTAATAATTCCGACAATGTGTGCTGGGCTAGAGGGTAGATATGTTATAGTTTCTACTTTGACTATCTCCTTAACCCTGGTTATCTCTACTGCATACCACTCATCGTAAACCCTAAAAACTATAAACTGTAGGGATTCCTCTTTAATTATCTCTTTTTCGTAAAGCTCATCCTCATATAGGGTAACCTGCATCTTATCTCCCATGCTATTACTATGTTATAATCCTCAATTCAACTATCTGCTCTAACTGCTTTTTTCATAAAATACCTTATTCTCTCGACTAAATCCTTTCCCTTAAAGGGCATACCAATATAACCATCAGCACCTACGCTCTTTATATCAGCAGATATCTCCTCCTCATCCTTAGCAGAAATAAACACGATTGGTATATTCTGAGTACTCTTTTCTCTTCGTAGAATCCTGCATACCTCTGGACCGTCGATGCCGGGAAGCTTATAATCAAGCAGGATAAGCTGATATCCATTTTGTCTTACCTTCTGAATCCCTTCTTCACCGGTCTCAACTATCTCTACAAAGAAGCCCGCCGTCTCCAGTCTATACTTAAGCATCATATTTACCGATGGGCTATCCTGAATAACTAGTATCCTATGTAATCTCACAAGAAAGTTCCTTAATTAAATTAATGCCTACTCTTCTCTCTTATTAACTCGTCAAGCGTAACACCCAAGGCCCAAGCAATTTTCTTAATTGTTTTTATGGTGGGATTATTATTCTTGCCGGACTCTATTTTAATAATCGTATTGTACGCCACGTTGGATAATTTAGACAGCTTATCCTGTGAGATATTTAGTTTTTTCCGGTATTTTTTTATATTAGAAGCTAACATATTAAATATATATTATATTACTCTGATTATATCAGGGGTATTCTAAGCAAATTATTATAATATTATATTATATTATTCGTTATTATGTCAAGTATAATTTATGATTGTTCTTAAATTATGCAATATTGTAAATAATGGTAAACGATTCGGTAGCTGTACAAGGACATAATAGGCTCTATGCCTATTCAATTTAAACACACAGAGAATCCTCTTTAGCGCCAAATCATAGCAATAAAGTATGTAGGAGTTGGGGATTTTGATATATTGTTTAAAAGGGAAGAATAAGAAGGGGAGGAAAGATAATAAATGATAGAAAGCCGTATTAAATTAAGTTATAAAACATAAAAAATCTGGAGGTTAAAAATAAATCTCAATCCTAAATTACAATATTGACTAATTTATTCGGTACAACTATAAACTTCTTAACTGGCTTTTCTATAATCCAAGATTGTATCTTTCTATCACTCAGCACTACCTCTCTCAGTTTATCTTCGGTAGTATCTATAGGCAACTCTATCTTTGAGCGGACCTTACCATTAACCTGAATAACATAAGTAATAGTGTTTTCTTTTATAATCTCTGAATCATATACCGGCCATCCCTGCTTTGACACAGTCTCATTGCCCCCCAATTCCCTCCACATCTCCTCGGCAATATGCGGGACAAAGGGAGAAATAAGTATCACTAATATTTTTATTGCCTCTTGTATTATATCTGTATTTAACGCACTCTCTGCTACACGGTAAATCTCATTAACAAATTCCATCATACTAGCAATAGCTGTATTAAATTTAAATGACTCTATATCTTCTGTTACCTTCTTTATAGTCAGATGAATCTTACGTAATAACTTCTCTCTATTTTCTTTATCATCGTCTGGTTTGAAAGCTATCGTATTCTTCGTTTTGTTTGTCCATCTATATTCCTTTTCTACAAGTCGAAAGATTCTATTAAGGAAACGGTGTGCTCCAATTAACCCCTGCTGGCTCCACTCCATCTGATCTTCTGGGGGAGCGGCAAAAAGTATATAAAGTCTCAGGGTATCCGCTCCAAAGTTATCAATAATCCCATCCGGGTCAACGATGTTTCCCTTCGATTTAGACATAACCTCGCCATCCTTTAAAACCATACCTTGAGTAAGTAGTTTTTGAAATGGCTCAGAAAACTCTATTAACCCTAAGTCCTTTAAGAACTTGGTAAAAAAACGGGAGTATAAAAGATGTAAAACAGCATGTTCAATACCCCCGATATATTGATCAACAGGCAGCCAATAGGACACATCCTCTCTCTTAAATGGTGTATCTTTACAATAAGGAGAGCAGTATCTTAAAAAATACCATGAAGAATCAAAAAATGTTGCCATGGTATCCGTTTCTCTTCTTGCTGAAGATTTACAACGCGGGCAGATAGTATGAATAAAAGATTCTACCCTGCCTAAAGGGCTGCCTCCCTTGCCAGTAAATAACGCCCTCTCTGGCAGCTCAACTGGCAAGTCCTCTTCAGGCACAGCAACAATGCCACACCTATCACAATAGATAATCGGTATGGGCGTCCCCCAGAATCTCTGTCGGGATATCAGCCAATCACGCAGACGCCAATGACACCTCTTATTGCCTATACCTGTCTCCTCCATCCATTGAGCAATCTTAACCTTAGCCTCCTGATTTGGTAATCCGCTAAATTGCCCAGAATCAACCTGTATGCCATCTCCCTCGTATGCCTCAGTTAACGCTGAAGACTGTATATAATCCTGCGATTGGATCACAACTCTAATAGGAAGGTTGTTCTCTCGGGCAAATAGAAAATCTCTCTGGTCATGGGCAGGAACAGCCATAATAGCGCCTGTTCCATACTCCATTAATACATAATCTGCGACCCAGATAGGAATCTCTTCATTATTTACAGGATTAATAGCAAAGCCTCCAGTAAACATACCCTCCTTACTACACTCTGCAGAATCATAAACAGTCTTTGGTCTACTGCAAACCCTTTCGATAAAATTAACTATCTTCTCTTCCTGCGGCTTCCCTTTTATAATCTTTCTGAGAATAGGGTGTTCGGGGGCAAGGACAAGATAGGTAGCTCCGAAAATAGTATCTACTCGAGTAGTAAACACAGTGATTACATCTTCACTGTCTTTTAATCTAAAATAAATCTCCACACCCTCACTCATTCCTAACCAATTCTTCTGCATAAGAAGCACCCGCTCAGGCCAATCAACAAGATGTTTCAAGTCTTCCAATAACTTCTCTTTATAAGCAGTGATCTTAAGAAACCATTGTTCTAAGTCTTTCTGTATTACATTACTCTTACAACGCCAGCATCTACCCTCAATAACCTCTTCATTAGCTAACGTGGTCTCACAATCAGGGCACCAATTCACGCTGGCCTTCTTCCTATAAGCAAGCCCCTTCTCAAACATCCTTAAGAATATCCACTGATTCCACTTATAATATTCGGGCAGGCAAGTAGATATCTCTCTTGTCCAATCGTAAGAAAACCCCATCCTCTTCAACTCTCGCCTCATCTCATCAATACATCCTATCGTCCATCTACGAGGATCAGTATTATTCTTTATAGCTGCGTTTTCTGCTGGTTGCCCGAAAGCATCAAAACCCATAGGATGTAAGACATTAAACCCGCGCATATTTTTATATCGCGCCAACACATCCCCAATAGTATAATTGCGCACGTGCCCCATGTGAATCTTCCCTGATGGATAAGGAAACATCTCTAGGAGATAAAACTTCTCCCTAAACGGCTCGGTCTTAACCTGAAAGAATTTCTCTCTCTCCCAGTATTCCTGCCATTTTTTTTCTATCTCTTTAAAATTATAACCCATCTCTTGTCTTACTTTTGAAACATTATGCGGGGAGACATGCTATCCGGAGCAATGGTAGACCTCAAAGAAACGAGTATGACAAAATTAAGTGGAGCTGGAGGGATTTGAACCCTCGACCCCTTGCATGCCATGCAAGTGCTCTCCCAGCTGAGCTACAGCCCCATAGTTTTTTAAATATACCATCAATCCACCATCCTGTCAATAAGATTGACAATCGACGAATGGGATGCTATATTATCTTCAACATGAAAAGGACTCTATTTTTATCATTGATTCTTCTTTGCTTGTGGCATAATCCAAGCTTCTCTCAATCAGAAAGCCCTGTATACATTATTCCTGTAAAAGGAATTATCGATTTAGGTCTATCCGGTTTTGTCAAGCGCTCCCTTAAGGAGGCAGGAGAGAATCGGGCAAGCGTAGTGATTCTTGAAATTGACACATTTGGTGGACGCGTAGATGCTGCCGTAGAAATCTGCGATTATCTTGAAAAGGCAACCCCCTATACCATCGCCTTCATTGATGGTCAAGCCTGGTCAGCAGGAGCTTTAATCAGCCTTGCTTGTAGAAGAATAATTATGTCCCCGGGCTCAAGCATCGGTTCAGCAGAACCACGAGCTATGGGTTTCACCGGTAGCAAGAATGAATTTACTGACGAAAAGACAGTATCAGCAATTAGAGCGAAATTCAAAGCTCTGGCGGAAGAAAATAAACATCCAGTAAACTTAGCTATAGCAATGGTGGATAAGGACTTCGAAATAAAACAGATAAGGATAAAAAATGAAATTAGGCTTTTAACCGCTGATGAGCTACAGAGATATAAATCCAGGGATATACAAACTATTAAAACTGTCAGTCCGAAAGGTAAATTACTAAATCTTACCTCTGCAGAGGCAAAAGAGCTGGGATTGGCTGAGGAGATACTCGATAATCGTGCAGCAGTTATTAACTATCTGGGAGTCAATAACAGAAATATTGTCCAAGCCAGTCCTACCTGGTCAGAATCCCTTGTGCGCTTTCTCACCCATCCCTTGGTAAGCCCCCTGCTTTTAACGCTTGGTTTCTTAGGTATGCTATTTGAATTAAAAATACCTGGCTGGGGCTTATCCGGAAGCTTAGGATTATTATTCCTGGCCTTGTTTTTTTGGGGTCACCATCTGGTAGGACTGGCCAGCTGGATAGAATTGATTATTTTCTTTATAGGTATATTGCTTTTAATACTGGAGATATTTGTCATTCCTGGTTTCGGTGTAGCCGGTATTACCGGCATTATCCTTATTCTTACCGGTATATTCTTAAGTCTGATCAAATCTCCCTTCTACAGTCCCAGGGCTCAACTAACACAGGCCTTCTATACTTTAAGCATCACCATCATTGTTACCTTCGTAGGGGTTATCTTAGGATGGAGACTGCTGCCCCATACATCATTATGGAAAAGAATCATTCTTAATTCTGCAGAGATGAAACAAGAAGGATTTCAATCCACTACCGTACTCGAGAATTATTTAGGAAAGACCGGGGTGAGCCTTACTGTATTAAGGCCGACTGGTAGAGCAATCATCGACCAAAGAACACTAGATGTAATCACCGAGGGTGAATTTATCGATAAGAATAAGTCAGTTAAGGTAATAAAGGTCGAGGGAAACAAGATAATAGTAAAGGAGGTATAGATGCCATTTTTAGCCTTATTGGTTTTAATCATAATCTCGTTCTTCTTTTTGTTTGTTTATCTTATTCCTGTTAGATTATGGATTGCAGCTATTGCTGCAGGAGTACGTATCAGCATCTTTAGCTTAGTAGGTATGCGTTTACGAAAAGTAGACCCATATGTAATTATCAATTCAATGATAATGTTGCATAAGGCTGGTCTGCAGGTAATTACTGATCGCTTAGAAGCACACTATCTGGCAGGAGGAGATGTTATCCGGGTGGTAAAAGCTCTTATTTCAGCAGATAAAGCAAATATGGATTTAAAGTTTGAACGTGCCTGCGCCATTGACCTAGCCGGACGAGATGTGCTGGATGCAGTAAAAACATCGGTTAATCCCCGGGTGATAGATGCACCCAAGGAAGGAGTGCTGGCGGCGGTAGCAAAAGATGGAATAGAATTAAAAGCTAAAGCACGCGTTACCGTCAGAGCAAACCTAGAGCGTTTGGTTGGCGGAGCAACTGAAGAAACAATAGTAGCCCGTGTAGGAGAAGGTATCGTTACTACTATCGGCTCATCAGAAACCTATAAACATGTCTTGGAAAATCCCGATGCCATATCCAAAACTGTACTTGCCAAAGGATTAGATGCGGGTACTGCCTTTGAAATCCTCTCTATTGATATTGCTGATGTGGATGTAGGTAAAAATGTGGGGGCATCATTACAAACAAGTCAGGCCGAGGCAGATTTAAAGATAGCTCAAGCGCGTGCAGAAACCCGTAGAGCAATGGCTGTTGCTCAAGAGCAAGAGATGAAAGCAAAAGCTCAAGAGATGCGTGCAAAAGTTATTGAGGCTGAAGCCCAGGTTCCTCTGGCAATTGCTCAGGCATTCCGTGAGGGCAAACTAGGGGTGATGGACTATTATAACATTCGCAATATTCAAGCTGATACGTCAATGCGAGAACGCATTGGAAAAACGCCTGAGGAGAAGAAGAAGTAATGTTACGTTTCCTACTATTTATTATCTTTATTATTTTAATGCAAAGATTGATGAAAACTCTCCAGGAGCAACAAAAACAGCAACAGGAAGAGATGAATAACGGTGAGTTCGAAGATATTTTTCAGGTACTTAATATACCTGCTCCATCCCAACCGCAGAGACAGAGAGTTCCTGTTGAGCAAGAAATACAAAAAACAGAGAAGACAGCCATCGTTAAAAAACAGATAAAGAAAGCAGAACAAGAAACCCCTGGGGCTAAAATAGATGTTGTAACCCCACTTCAATCTGAACAAGCAGAAAATGGAAGAACAGAACCTTATTCCGACGGGCTTCTTTCCGGAGATAAAATCGAGGAGGGAATAGTTCTTTCTGAAATACTGGGTCCGCCTAAAGCTTACCAGAGAATACGCCGGAGTGGTGAAATTGGCAGACACGCATGACTCAAAATCATGTGAGGTTACCCCTCGTGTCGGTTCGACTCCGACCTCCGGCATAAATTTTTTATAGTAATAGAACTACAAAGGAGGAGATAGAATGAGATTTAAATTTACTACTCTTATTGTTCTTATATTCGCGGTGGGCGTTATTACATCCTCACTTGCATATGACGAACGGATTATTAAACCAATAAGAAGCCCTGACGACATATTATTAACACCCAGTGTTTATGAAAAGATCTCCAAGCTCGATGAGACCGAACAACAGATAAGTTATTCTACCTACGTTGCCGGCTTCCTTGACGCTGTTGTGTTACAGGAGGCTGAGAAGATTCAAAAGAATCCGTCTTACTCCTTAAATATCAAACAATTTCTTGAGGAATGCCAGGGTATGAGCATAGGACAGCTCGCTGATACAATGCTGATGTTTTATAAAGAAAATCCCCAGTGGAGAGATATGAAACCCGTTATTGTATTGATAAGCGTAATCCCCAGATTAAGGAAAGGCCTACCGCCCATACCTGCTTTACAGGAAGAATAAAATCTGCTGATACTCTATATATTCTTTAACGGACAGATATGACAGTCTGGTTTTGACCTGCAGATTGTCTTGCCCAACCTAACTAAGAGTGCATGATATTCATTGAATAACGTGGCCTTGGTTTCTAAATTATTCATAAAATAATTCTGAATTTCGCAATAACTGGCTTTTGGTTCTATTAGATTGTGTCTGCCTAATATCCGTTTCGTATATGCGTCAACTACAAAAACAGGCTTATTACCTGCGTATAGAAGAATGGAATCAGCTGTCTCCTCTCCTATCCCATTTATCTCTAGAAGCCTTGCTCGCAGTATTAGATAATCCTCAGAAAACATCCTCTTGAGGCTACCTTGATAATTATTGAATAAAAACTGAATGAAATTCTTAACCTTTTTCGCCTTCTGATTATAATAACCCGTAGACCTTATAAATGTAGCTAATCTTCTAGTGGATATTTCTTTTAATGACTTAGGTTTTAGAAGGTTGGCCTTATTGAGATTAATGATTGCCTTCTCCACATTTGCCCAACTGGTATTCTGCGTAAGAATAGCTCCAATAATCACCTCGAAGGGTGTCTCTGCTGGCCACCAATGCTGTGGTCCGAAGGCCCTATATAGTCTCTCATATATCTCCAAGACTATCTTTCCAGAGGCTCTACTAGGAAACATACTTCTGCCTGTCAACTCTTATAAATCTCTAAAACTATCTCTGAAAACTTCCATATTAACCAGTTATCCTTAACTGCCCACAAGCAGCCTGAATATCTATCCCTCTTGGACGTCTGATTGTCGTAGGAATACCGTGCTTAAGAAGCGCGTTTTTAAACAGGAGTATCTCTAACTTATTAGGCGCAGCGAATTCTCTTCTGAAAGGACTGGGAATTATAAGATTTACCTTGGCATCCAAGCCTACAAGAAGCCTTGCCAGCCTCTGCGATTGTCTCAAATCAGAGTTTACGTTCTTAATTAATGTATATTCAAACGTAATCTGTCGTTTTGTTTTCCTAAAATAGGCCCGACATGCCGATAACAGTTTTTCTAAAGGGTATCTTTTATTTATTGGCATAAGGTATGTACGTGTTCTGTTATCAGCAGCGTGCAGGGAAATTGAGAGCTCAATCTGTATATTCTCCTCGGCCAATCTCTGAATGCCAGGTATTAATCCGCAGGTAGATATTGTCATCTTTCTGGCCCCAATATGAAGACAGTCAGGAGAGTTGAATATTCGTACGGCCTTTAGAACATTATCGTAATTATCTAATGGCTCTCCCACACCCATAAATACCACATTATTAACCCTACTACCCAGACTATCTTCTAAGCAAAGTAACTGCTCGACAATCTCTCCGCTGGATAAATTACGCCTCCAACCGAACATACCGCTTGCGCAAAACCGACAAGCAAACCTACAACCCACCTGTGTGGAGATGCATGCAGTCAGGCGCCCTGAGATCGGAATAAGCACAGATTCAATACGCTCTTCATCGGAAAGCTTATAAAGAAACTTTTGTGTTCCATCGGAGGAAATCTGCCTTTTAAGTAATATAGAGTTAGATATATAGAAATGGTGTTTTAGGTGATTACGGAGATGATAAGACAAATTGGTCATGCGGTCAAAATTAAACTCCCTCTTTTTATAAACCCAGGAGAATATCTGCCTGGCAGAGAAAACAGGAAAATTTTGCTTTTTTAAATATATCTCTAAATCATTCAAACTAAAGTCCAAGATTAATCGCACTTTAAATCTGGATTACTTTATTTAAGATATGGATATATAACCTGATAAATTCTCTCTGCGATAATCCTGTAGCCTCTGGCATTAGGATGAAAGTGGTCAACCTTAAGAAGCGGGTCAGAAATGATATCTTTGAGTAGGCTGGGAATAAATATTGCCCGTGTCTGATGAGCCAATCTTTTATATGCCTTCCGATAACCTCTCATAATCAACCCGCTACTTATATCTGCAATTGCTACCATTGCCCCACTGTCCTGTATCCTCTCAATCATCATCCTGATATTATTGATTGTTTGGGATAACGGCATCTTTTTAAGAAAGTCATTCCCACCAAATTCAATTATTACCAATCTTGGTCGAAAGGATAAGACATCTCTCTCTAATCGCCCTATACCATCCAGAGAGGTATCTCCACTGTATCCCGCATTGACCACAGGAGAATCGAGTAATTCAGAGAGGATGCGGGGATAACTCTCCTCTTCAGAAACACCTAAACCAGCAGTAATACTGTCGCCAAAACAGATAATTTCTCTACCCTTAGAATCAATATTTTTAATTTTGTATCTTACACACCCAGAGAAAAGGACTAATAAAAATACGAGACAAAACAACAACCAGTCTACTCTGAGAGTCTTATTGTATATCCTGCCTTTCAACATAATTCTACCACAAAGAGCCTAGACTATAACCCTATCCTTATGTCCACACTATGAATTATTGAAGAGGCGCGTATAAACTTACATTGGAAATAAAGAGGCGAAAACACTTAAACTATCCAGATAGAATTTAACTATGTTTAATAAGGCGTTCTAAAAAGGCTATCTCGGTATTGAGCATCTCTAAATTGTGCTCCAGAATTAGCCATAAAAAGGAGGGTGATTTTTTATTCTTTAGCGAACGAATCATTCTATTAAGCCCATGGGATATTCTCTCTAGTAATCTAATCCTTGTTTGTATGCGGCGTTTCAACACCCCTGGTTTTACATAGCGAATAAAATACAGGCTAATATCCAGACTGAATATGGGGCGTTTAAAATCCAGGAAACTTTTCAATAATAGATTGTTAAACCGTGACTCACCTTGAGCAGTCAGGCTATAAATAAAACGCCTGGGGCGGTTAGATTGCCTAACAATTTTCTTTACCACCAGACCTTTCTCCTCTAAAATCCTCAAGGGATAATAGATAGATTTTATCTCAAGGCCGGCAAACAGGAAAAGAATCTCCCTGATTCTCTTCTTTATCTCATATCCATGCTTGCTGCCCTCTTTAAGCAAGCCCAAAAATAATAATTCTTGCTCAATCATTTAAGAACCTTCCAATATTGCGGTATTTCTTATAGCGTGTTTTCAGCAACTCCGATATAGATAAGGCGAGTAACTCTTTAATATGTTTTATAATCGCTGCCTTTAACGTTGAAGCCATGCCTTCCGGATTACGGTGCGCACCACCCATGGGTTCAGGGATTACCTCATCAATAATGCCCAGTCTTAACAAATCATTGGCAGTCAACTTCAATACCTCTGCTGCCTCTGGAGCCTTGCTTCCTGTCTTCCAAAGTATAGCTGCACACCCCTCAGGAGAGATAACTGAATAATAGGCATTCTCTAATACGCATATTCGATCAGCTACACCAATACCCAAAGCCCCGCCACTACCACCCTCGCCTATAACAACTACCAGTATGGGAACTGCGATACCAGCCATCTCTCTTAGATTTAAAGCAATACTTTGAGCCTGACCACGCTCTTCCGCACCAACACCCGGATAAGCCCCTGGGGTATCAATAAAAATAACTATAGGTAAACCGAATTTCTCGGCCAGCTTCATTAATCTCAATGCCTTGCGATAACCCTCCGGGTGAGCGCAACCAAAATTTCGCATAAGATTCTCTTTGGTATCCCTACCCTTTTGGTGTCCAATCACCATAATCCTTTGCTGTTGCAGAGTAGCAAACCCACCCACAATAGCCTTATCATCGGCAAAACTACGGTCACCGTGCAACTCAATAAAATCATTCATTAACATCTGTATATAATCCATTGTATATGGACGGCTGGGATGGCGGGCAATCTGCACCTTCTGCCAGGCAGTAAGATTAGTATAAATTTCTACCTTTAGGTGATGTAATTTTTCTTCCAATCGTTTTATCTCTGAAGATAAATTAATCTTTTTATCAGATGTAAAATCCTTTAACTCTCGGATTTTATTCTCCAGTTCTAATATTGGCTTCTCAAAGTCTAATCCATTCATATCAAAATACTATCTATTTAACTCTTTTCCAATATCAAGATTTGGCTCTTTCCTTACATAAGAGGGACATAAGTCAGTCCACAATGATAACCTCTGTCCCTCTAGGAATAATAATAAACAACTCCTCAACATCTGAATTTAACATACGAATACACCCCTGGGTTACCTGCTGTCCAATAGTCTCGTTTTGGTTTGTGCCATGAATTCCGTAACCGGGTAAATCGAACCCCATCCAGCGAGAGCCCAGGATATTATCTGGGCTCTCTGGAGGAACCACTGCTCCTGCTTTAAACCATACAGGATTAACCAATTTATTTACGATCCTAAACTTACCTACAGGGGTAGAATTATTAACTCCGGTTGAAACTGTATATGTCTTTATCACCCTATCATCTGACTTCAGAATAAGTATATTCTGCGATTTATCAATTACAATATTAAAAGGCTTAGTCCATACTCTCAATTTTCTGCCTGTTACAATTACATCGCTCGAGAGTCCATTGCTGACCTTAATCAAATCTACTGTTGTATTGAATCTTTTAGCAATCTTAGCTAAGCTATCACCCTGCTTTATCTCATAAAGGACACTACCAGGAATTACTAAAGGAGAAAACAGCAACCTGATATTCAAATCCCAGACCTTATCTTGCCATTCTTCTATATGAGGAGAGTTGGGATAATCGGTAACTAATTTCTCATATAATAATCTGGCCTCTATAAGATTACCGGATGCCTCCTCCTGAACTGCCTGTTGCAGGACATCTGACCATATCATAGAACCTTCTTGAGTATTGTCTTTATTCACAATAAGGCGTCGTTTATTCCCCATATTAAGAATTGCGAAAACCCCCATAATAAAAACAATGATTATTCCAAAGATAATTACTAGTCTTATCTTCATTACTTCTCCTTTTTAATTCAAAGTAATCGCAATTAATATCCCCAGAAGCATTCCTAAGAATACCTCCACTGGTGTATGCCCTAGTAACTCACGAAGCTGAGCCTCCTTGATTCTGCCCTGCCAGTAAATATCATCTAACATCTTATTTAAAATCTGGGCTTGTTTCCCTGCAGCCCGACGTACATTCTGGGCATCAAACATTACCACAATAGCAAAAGCAACGGCAAGAGCAAAAGATACTGTATCAAAACCGCATTTTAGACCGATACTGGTAGCTAAGGCAGATGCCCCGGCAGCATGTGAAGAGGGTATCCCCCCTGGCCCGACAAACCAGCGAAAATCAAACCTCCTCTGACGAACTACTCCGATTACTACCTTAATGCTCTGAGCCAGAACCCAAGCAATCAAGGTTATCCACAGAATGTGATTCTCCCTCAACTGCTGAAGCATATCTCCCGTCACTAATCCACTCCATTAATAATATTGGTGAACTATATGCTTTTTATTATATAATAGATATCCGAAATTGCAAGCTCTGTAAACATATATGGGCACAACCTAACTCCATATATTACGGTCGAGGCATCTATAATTTACTGCTTCAGCAATATGCTCAATCCTAATATCCTGACTACCAGCTAAATCGGCAATTGTCCTGGCTACCTTTAATATTTTATAATACGCCCTGGCAGAGATCCCTATCTCATCCACGGCTCTTCTTAATAATTCCCTTGCCTCATCTGTAATCTGACAGAACTTCTTTATTAACTTATGATTCATCTGAGAATTAAAATAGATACCGCTGTTCCTCAATCTCGCCAATTGCATATCTCTGGCTCTGTATACCCTTTCTCTTATTCCTCTGGAAGACTCAGACTCCTGTATGGAGATGAGCTCACTATACCTCAATTCCTGGATCTCCACGTGAATATCAATCCTATCAAGCAATGGCCCAGAAATTTTCGTTCTGTACTTCTGAATCTGAGCAGGACTACAGTAGCATGTTTTCGAAGAACCGTAATAACCGCATGGACAAGGATTCATTGTCAGACATAGAAGAAAACGAGAGAGGAAATCCACAGTCCTGCTTGCCCTAGCCACCACAACCCTACCCTCCTCTATAGGTTGCCTTAAGGCCTCAAGTGCATCGCGATGGAACTCAGGTAGTTCATCAAGAAATAACACACCATTGTGCGCCAGGCTCACCTCACCCGGCTTAGGGACTGTACCCCCTCCCACAAGAGCAATATCTGATGCAGTATGATGTACTGTTCTAAAGGGTCTATTTGTAATCAAGGCCTGATTCGCTTTGAGCAAACCAGCAACGCTGTAGATTTTTGTTGTCTCAAACATCTCCTCAAGAGCCATCTCTGGGAGTATAGTAGGCAATCTCTTAGCAAGCATTGTCTTACCTGTACCGGGAGGGCCAATCATCAGGATATTATGATATCCGCTCGCAGCAATCTCTAATGCCCTCTTAGCGATAAGGTGTCCTTTAACATCGGAGAAATCCACCTCATAATTTGAACTACTATCTAAAAGCTGCTCTAAATCTACTTTATAATTGCTTACTGCGATATTCCCACTTATAAAACCTACTGCCTCCACTAGGCTCCCCAAGGGATAAACCTCTACATTATTAACCACTGCCGCCTCCGCCGCATTCTCCTCCGGCAAAATAAGTTTCCTTCTTTTTCTTTTATCTGTCCTCATACCCAAAGCGACAGATAGCGCTCCCCTCACAGGCCTTATCTTGCCATCTAAGGCAAGCTCACCCAGAATGATATATTCCTTAAGGCTCTCTGGATTAATCTGGGATGTAGCAGCAAGGATCCCTAAGGCGATAGGTAAGTCAAAAGCTGGTCCTTCCTTTCTTACATCGGCAGGAGCAAGATTTATAGTAATCCTCTCTGAGGGATAACAGTATCCTGAATTTTTAATTGCGGATTTCACTCTCTCCTTGCTCTCTTTAACCGCCGTATCCGGCAAACCCACTACTGCTACAGCGGGAAGCCCCTGAGCAACATCCACTTCAATCTCGACCAGATACGTTTCAAGACCCAACAGGGAAATCGAAGATATCTTAGCAAGCATCTCTCACCTTATCTTTTTTTATAATGTTATCTATTATTGTTTATGTTCTCTGCGATTACACTTCTCCCATTCTTAATATAATAGACGAAGATATACAGACAAATCTCACATTAATTACAGGAAGAGATTAGGAAGGAATAACGGCAGGGAAAAGATTCACTATTTTTAATTTATATATTTTGAAGATTTTAGAGTCTCTATGATTGACATAAATAATGACCTTGCCCAATTCCATATTAACAAATAAAAATTATTAACCTTATAGAAAGAAAAAATCTTCCAGTTATCTAAGAATTCTCCAAATGTCATAGTACCGAAAATAACTAACCTTGAGAGATTAATTATCCATATTACTACTGCGGGTAAAATATAAAAGAGAAGAAATATGTAAAAACAAAACCTCACGTCATCCCACAGCCATCCTGACTGGCTATCCCACAGTATCCTCTTCTCGCTACCATTCTTCTTATCAATCATAAATGCACCTTTTGTTACTCTATTATACCATTATTGTCCAAAGTAACTAAATAAATTTTAATCTCAGAAGAAAGATTTTTGATTAATATTTAAGAAGGGTCTTTTTCGCAAAAACAATAAGGTAGGTTTCTTAGTACTTAATTTAGGGAGGGTGATTATAAAGCGATATCTTCTTTATTGTCGGTTGTCTTTAGTAAGGAGGATATACCCATTAAATCAACCCTATCCAGCTTGATGCCTGCTCTATATCTATTGGATTCAATCTGCTCTGACCAGATTACCTTACCCGTAGTATAAAAGGGCTCGCCAGAATCGGGCATATGCAGCCAAATCTCAAGGGGGGTCTGTGGAGATAATTCCTTCTCTGTCATTATCCCTATCCCCTGGGCACTAATATCTCGTGTCTGAGCCAGACCGGCAAGGTTGGAGCGTGGAGCCAGAAATCTCAACGAGCGCCTTACCGGAATCCTCTCAAATATCCTCCTGTCTTTAAATTCTGTCTCCTGCATGTTTACACCCCACATCAATATAATAAAAAATGCCGCCTCACGATAAGCTTACTCACTTATCCTTCCGCGGCTTTCTTTGCTTTTCTATATTAAGTATAGCATATTTATTTGTAATTTCAAGTCTGAATGAGACTCATAAGCTTATCTCTTCATTCTCAAGACCCAGGAAGAACCTGCCTTAAAATAACCAAAAGGTAGAAGATCAATATAATCTACATATATCTCCACCTCTAACATACTCAAGTCTCCCCTAATCTTCGCTGGTAAATAAGCCTTATTACACGGATTATCTATATGAAAAGCAGAAAACCTCTCCGACATACCTGGCTGGAGGACAATCCAGCCCAACCAATACCTCTCTCCTCCAATCTCAATCTCCTTACATTTATAACCACCACCCATCTCCTGTAGCAATGCATCAAAACCAGACAAACCCAATTCTCTAACCTGCTGTTCCAAGATTTTATTCGCTGTTTTTGACTTAGTAAAATATTGATAACCTATCCAAATAATCCAAGCTAATATAATCAATGCAATAACTCTGCTTATACTTCTCATGTCTCTCCCTTTCTATATCTCTCCATCCTTATACAACTCCTCAATCACATCCACTATAAGGGGGTCAAAATGGATGCCCCTGTATATCTTAAGCTCCTCAATAGCCTCCTCCTTGGTCAAAGCTGCTCTGTAAGGCCTGTCGGAGGTTAAAGCATCAAATGTATCAGCCACCCTGATCATACGAGCAAACAGGTGTATATCCTCACCCTTCTGTCCCAACGGATAACCCGTACCGTCATAATTCTCATGATGATGCAATATACCAGCATAAATATCCTCACCGAGCCATTCCTGAACAGGCATAATAATCTTTATGCCGTTTATGGGGTGCTCTTTTATCTTCGCCCATTCCTCCTGATTTAGAGGGCCACGCTTAAGAAGAATTGCGTCCGGAATGGTAATCTTACCTATATCATGCAGCAAGGCAGCCCAGCTCAAATCAGATAGACCATTAGAGAAAGAACGGAGGTGTTTCTCTAGCCTTTTCCCGATAAGGGTACTATAGTGAGCTACCCTGTAAGTGTGCCCACGGGTATAGCGGTCTTTAGCTTCTATAGCATTTATCAAGATATTCTGCGAAGCAACTATTAACTGAATCTTTTCCTCTTTAAGCATAAATCCATAGACGGCTCGAGCTATATGACTGGAGAGGGAAGAAAATATCTCCAGGTCTTCATTGGTGATTATCTCATCAGGATTCAATTTATGACCAATATTTATTATGGCAAGGAGCTGCTCTTCACAAAAACTGGGTATAGATATCTCTGCATTTAACCTCTGCATCTCTGCAGTTACCTTAGAAAGGAACTCTCTCTTCTCCTGTAAAACAGCTCTGGAACGCAAATAATATTCGATTTCACTATAAACCAGGGGCTTCTTCTCTCTCAACAACTCTATCACCAAGGGATTATCCTGAGTCAGCACTAATCCAGAAGGAACTCTTTTCTTTCTCCCTGTCCGTGTCAGGCTCCTCGCTAAGGTGAACTCTCTTCTCTGAACATTCCAGATGAACATTCCTACATAGTCCAACTTCACCCAGTTAGATAAATCGCGCATTATATATATAAGCAACTCATTTATGTTACGAGCCATAGATATCCTCTGGGCCTCTTTCTTAATAAGTGGCCGATAAGCAAAGCGCTTGGAAAGCTCATCCTCCTCAATACGTTTTACAAAATTTATAAACCGGAACAAACCCAGTCCAACTAAGAAAGAGATAGATATAGGGAAAACCAGCCAATTTTTTCCCCATAGATTAAAAAAATAAGGCTGGAGATAAAAGCTCCCTATATATATGGCGCTTACAGAAATTACAAAAGCCAGTGTTACTAAAGACAACTTCTTTATCATAATCTCTATATCCAGCAATCTATAGCGAACGATGGCGTAGGTAGTAGAGATAACAAAGAATGTCACCGGGATGAGCCCAAAGGGATACATCTCTATTCCATAGCTGGGGATATAGTCTATTACCCCCAGATAAGCAATAGGGAATGTTACCAAAAAATATTTTATTCTTTTTTTATTAAAAGGTGACTTCTCTTCCTTATATCTTGTATATAAATATTGCAGAGACAAAATGAAAGGTATTATCCATAAAACTAGAAAGAGATTGTGGATAGTGAACCCTACCTGAGGATAATAGCCCCAGAAGAACATTTTAACTCCTACAATGAACTGTTTGTTTGTTATGGCAATAAGAGCAAAAAGTAAAGAGAGGCTATAAAACAGATAAACGAACCTCTTCTTTTGTAGATTTAGAAACGAGACTATAAAATGATAGGTCGAGGCAGTGATAAAAACCACTCCGCAATAAGCTATCCTTGACCAAAATAAAGCAGCTGGAACAGCGGTAATATGGGAGAGTATAAAATATGAAAAATCCCTTATGGAAAGTGATAATGCTAATATAAAAAAGCTCCTGTTGACTGCAGACCTTCTATTTTTAAACAGTACAAACAGGCCCATATAGAAGGAGAGAACAAAAATAAATAAGCGTGGCAGTGTATAAATGTTTAAGGTGGGACTCATAGAAATCATTATAAGATTATACCCTCTCCCTTTTCAAAATACAATAATTTTTGATTAGATAAAAGTATATCTATAAGAAACTGCCGGCTAGAATCTGATTGTAATCTTACAAATGCCGCCAATCTAATAATAAAACCAGGATTATTAGAGAATGCGAAAGAAGAACGGCTTACAGCGTAAGGCGCCTGAGTAGTCGGAGAGATTACGTAATATTAATCAAATGTTTCTTTCAGCTATATCTCCTGCTATAGGCAATTTAAAATATTCACACTTAAAAGCCTTTATCATCAAGACTATCCAGAGGATTACAGTTAAGATTGCAATAAATGGTAGCAGGATCCAGCCCAGGATTGGTATAAGTTGAAGAATAAAATTTAATACAAACAGAAAGCCAAATACTATTATAGATTGCATTGCATGGAAACGAACAAATTTATTCTCCTTCTCAATAAAATAAAAAATAATCCCCGTGATAAATCCCAACAGATAACTCAAGAGTGCTGCTACGTTGGGTTGCATACCGCTAGAGGTTTGACCTAAGTCTTTTTGTTCCATATTCACCTCCCTTTGGTTCAATTATACTGCGAAGTGGACATTTTGAAAAGAGGTTTTATTATATATTGTTTATTATGGCGGTAACCTGGCAACGAGATAGCCAAAGAAAAATTAAAAGGGCTTTCTCTCTAAAAGAGAAAAAGCCCTTTCATCCTATATCAAAGAAAGATGTAATTAGAATCCTCAGGTCTGTCAATCAAATTATCTACGGCTTCTCTTCTTCTTGGCAGTTCTCTTCTTTGTTTTCTTCTTGGCCTTTTTCTTAACCATCCAGTTCACCTCCTTTCTCTTGGTTAATAAATACCGGATATTAAAAATACTTATCTTTATGGGATATAGACCTCTTTCTAAAGGTCACCAATTTATCTCTGTGTATTTGTTTTTTCTCTCTCAATAATCTCGATATATTCTTCTGTCTCCTTGTAATTCTTTCTCTGGGCATTTAGTATTTACGTCCTCTGTTTAATAATAGACTGTGCTAAATTCTCCAAGTTAAATTTAAATCTCAGCGGTGTCTGTCCGCTCTTTGTCTTACTCTCTATCTCCACCCAGAGTTGATACCTCCTACCAGTTTTTATTTTATCTACTGGTAATTTGAGTTTAAACAGCTCTCTGGTTAACGTACCCTTTGGTTTCTTAATCTTCGTCCTCTTGCCGAATGTAATCAGTCCATTCTGTTTAGTTATAGGGTAAGTGGCATCCTCCTGCATCGTAGAGAATACCGTCTCTCTTGTTTTATAATGCAATCTACCCAAGCCTTTACCCACTAAAAGGACGTCGTTAATCTTTGGTTTCTCGGCATACATTCTCGCCTCAACCAAAACCTCCATGACATCCTTTACAAGATATGCCTCTATTGCCACCGTACTATTCCTGAACTGCTTACCCTCTCGGTTCAAGAGAATACGCTCTATCTCCTCCTGAGCTGAGCAAAGACCAAGAATAGAAAAGAAGAAAATTACCCATGTCAAAATAAAATTACCTCTCATTCACAACTTCCTTTCCAGGATTAAAACCGGAGAGAAGGTATCAACAGAACTATATAAGTATCTCAAGATCTAAAAATCCCCCCTCCCCTAAAACAACATAGAGATAAAATTATATTATCACCTAGAAGAAACGACAGATATGGATTTAAACGGCTGACTGGCTGGAAAAGATCTTATTTATCATCTGTAATATCTCTTCCCCTGTGGCGGGTTTAGCAATCACATAACGCCTTCCAGCCTTTCCGCCCAATGTCTCCTCTTCCTGCTTGGTAAGGATACCTGTTAAAAATATTATGGGAATGCTCGTCGTAGAAGGCTCTGTTGTAAGGACAGCGGCAACTTCACTGCCGCCCATATCAGGCATAACTATATCCAGAATAATCAGATCGGGCTTCAACCTCATGGCCAATTCCACGGCCTCTTTACCCTTTGTAGTAGCAACGACTTCATAATTAGCGCGCTTAAGAATATTACTTAAATGAACTAATACCTCTGGTTCATCATCAACAACCAATATTTTTTTTCTGTATTCACCTTCCATCATTTGTAAAATATCATCAATTATTTACTCTGTCAAGATTTTTCTAACATATTTGTCTTATATTAATTAAATTTTTTATAAAAAGTGTTGATAATATAAAAGTAAATTAAAAAATATAATAGACAAGATATACTAATTTTAATATAGTATATCTGGCAGTCAGAAACAGCTAAATTATCATAAAACCATAAAACAGATTTATCAAAGTATAATTATGGATAAAAGACTTATTGCCTTATCAGAAGAATATTTCCAATATCTGGCTTATGCATATCCCGTAATGAGTCTGTCTGACGAATTCTATTTCATGCCCCGTTCCAACAAAGCAATATATCATCTGGATTATCTGGACTGTCTAGACAAAGAGAAGATAAAACAGGATGTTTCTTGTATAAAAACACTCAAGATTCGCCTAGAGAATATATATACAGAGAATATGGAGTTAGAAACACAGATAGACTGGCAGCTTCTCAGACAAAGCATATCAGCATATCTATGGGAATTCGAACGGATAAAAATATGGCGTCTAGACCCGAATATCTATCTTAAGATCATTATCCTAGGAATGGACCAAATCTTAAATAAGGTTTGTATGATTAAAGATAACATCCAAGAGGAATTTGCCTATCGAATACAACAGATCCCACGATTACTAAACGAGGCCAAAGTAAATCTCACAGACATACCTCTTTTCTATAGGGATACGGCTATAAGTATAATTAAATCAATCATCGATTACCTCAGGGGTCAATCCTATCTAATCACAATAAAAAGATTGGATTCTTCTACATTCGCAAGATTAATAAAAGAGTCCATCCATTCTCTATATGACTTTAAAAGCTTCCTGGAGAAACGCCCGGTTAAAGATACATTTATTAAAGAAAGGGAGCTATTGCGGGATTTGTTAATTGATGTCTTTTCGTATAAACGCGACCTTGCAGAAATCTTCGAGATAGCCTCGGAAGAATATCAAAATACCCTGGATGAATTAAAAAGAATGGCCAATGCAATTCAGCCGCCAAAAACATGGCAGGAGGTATTAATCGGCTATAAATTAAAAGTAAAGACTAAAAAAGACCTACTGAACCTGTATCGCAAGCAGATTTTCAATCTAAAGGATTTCCTTATAAGATACGAATTGATTACTATCCCGGAAGTCCAAGATATTACGGTTGAGGAAACCCCCAGTTACCTAAAACCAATCAGAGCCTCCGCCTCATATAGTTGCCCTATAAGCAAAGACAGAAGAGAAACAGCATTTTTTTATGTAGCTATTGACTCTAATAAAAATAAAAAAATACAAGAAATATGGGAGAATATCCATCAAGAGTACATATTTATTACTGCGCATGAAACCTATCCCGGACATCACTTGCTAGATTCGGTAAGACGCGGCATTCGGAATCCCATTCGCCAACAGATCGAATCCCCATTCTTTTATGAAGGATGGGCTTCCTATGCAGAAAGGATAATCAGGGAATCTGGATATATAAATAATACTGTACAAAAGATGATAGGTTTAAGAAGAGAGGCATGGAGGGCAATCAGGGCAAAATTAGATATAGGAATAAGATTAAATAAGATAAGTCTCTCTGGAGCAGCGGAGGAATTGCATCGGTTGGGATATGCTCCCCGTAGAATCAAGATTATGCTTAAGCATTACCTGCTTACATATGGATACCAATTGTGTTATACTATTGGTAAATTTGAGATTGAAAGATTAGCAGAAAGATTTATTTCCCAACTGGGAATAAGGAATTTCCATAACTGCTTAATAGAGGCAGGAGAGATTCCTTTTGAGCTAATTCAAAAAAGGATGGAGAGATTATGCGAGGGGAATTCTCAGGATATCATTCAGAGTGGAATCTAGGCAGCCCTGGCGGATGGGATTATCAACGGATGGCTCAGGAGATAGGAAGATATTCCTGGCAGATATTAAAAGATAAAGCCGACATTAATATAGAACTGGATTTCGAGCACCCTATTCTCAATCCCGTACCTGCATTTGCTAATCTGCTCATTGAAGCGCACAGGAGTAATTTTGGAAGAGAGAAACCCTCTATAGCATTAGTGGCTGAACAGGAGACACTTGATAAGGTAGGCGAGAATATCCACTTTGTGCAATATTTGAATAGCCTACCGGACATCTCCGCATATCTAATCAGCCCAGATAAACTGGAATTAAGAAATGATCAGATATTTGCGGACAATAATAAGATTACATTGTTATTCTTAGACTTTAATAATAATGTAATCGTGAGATTAAAAAAGAGATATAACCTCAAACCACTAATCAAGGCAATAAAAATGGGTATGGTGATAAACCCTCGCGGCATGGAACCAATCGGAGCTAAGGGTGTATTTGAAGCAATCACATCAGAGTATAAAAACATAGTAAACGAGACCACGCTGAGAAGGACCCCCTGGACAAGACAATTTTTCCATCGCTCTACCTTGGGTCCAGATGGAGAATCAATTCCAGATTTGATTCAATGGGCAAGAGATAACTGGGAGAACATAATTTTAAAACCGGTACATGGATACTCTGGAAAAGGCATTATCATTGGTCATAAAGAATCCAACAGAGATAAGTGCATACAAGATGCTTTAAATAGTGGGAACTATATTATCCAAAGACTTATCCCGCTTACTCTCTGGTCAGAAGAATTTCCTTACATCGATAAAAAAGACAAATCCCTCTTCCTAAAATCCTGGCAGACAGACTTTCGCTGTTTCATAACCAATAAGGGGTTAATTGGATTTGTTACTCGATTTGGGGGCATCCCTACCAATGTAGGCTCAGGTGGAGGGGTACAGAGTACAGCAATCCTACGTTCAAATATAACAGCAAAAGAGGCGATTAAGAGAATAAATGAAGCTATCATGAGTTTAGGATTTGATTTTATTGCTCAATTGCAAGAACAGATAGACAAGAAATCTACCAAGATGGGGAATGTTTATCTATTGGGTCCTATTATGTCTACCTTAAGACCCAGGATAATCACACCTGGACATGTTCTAAGTTTACAGGCCTATGCCAAAAACCTATGGGATGATGCGCTGAAATTAGAGTCACTGTGGAGAGAAGGGAAGTTAACACAATATGTCTGTATAAGTAAAGAGGAAGAGGAAATCGCCCGTCTTAATCCCTGGAACGGACAGGCGGCTCTTATAGCCTCTGATGGATTATTTAATTTTGTAGATGACTATGATTAAAGTAAAAAGGGATTGGTGGAAGAATTTCTTTAACCATATATATTTAATCACCGATGCCCGCAGCGTAAAGAACAAATCCCTTACCTGTCGGGAGGTAGATTTAATAGAGAGATCTCTAAATTTAAAAAGGAGCGATCGTATACTTGATTTATTTGGTGGACAAGGAAGACATTCGATAGAATTGGCCAGACGCGGATACCGTGACTTAAGCGTACTTGATTACTCTGAGTATCTAATTAATCTGGGAAGGCGTCTAAGCAGTAAGGAAAACCTAAAAATCAATTTTTATCGTGCAGACGCGCGTACTACCGGTTTAAAAAGTAACGACTATTCTGTTATTATTGTAATGGCTAACTCCTTTGGTTACTTTCCCAGAGAGAAAGACAATCTTAAGGTACTACAAGAGATTCATCGTCTCCTTAAGAAGAGGGGGAGATTGCTTCTGGATATAGCTAATCCTATTTATGTAAAAAATAATCTTGGTTTAATCTCATGGCATAGAATAAGAAATATCCTTATCCTGCGCAGCAGAGAGATCAGAAATAATCTGGTCAAGACGCGGGAGATTGTAATCTCCCAACAGGATGGATTAATTAGAGACGAATGCTACTGCGAATATCTCTATGAACAGGATAAAATCAGGCAATTACTCCGAAAGATAGGATTTAAAAATATAAAAATAAATAACAAACTGTCCCTGCATAACAAAAAAGGAGATTATGGCCTTCTTAGTTCAAGGATGATTATTACAGCTAAGAAATAAATGTGTTTATTTAGAGATAAAAAATTCTTGACATATTATTTATAATAGAATATTATTCTTTTGAAGGGAGGTTATAAGGAATGAAGGCAAAAAAGATAAATAAAACCACCAAGTCTAAAAAGAAACTTTCCCGTTATTGCCGTTCCGGTAGAGTACTCTGGTAATATTATATTTTAATATAGCTGATTGCCCCTTTTACCCACCGGGTCAAATCCAAAGAGCTCTTCTAAACGGTGGGGTATTCTTTCCGACAGAATAGCTAAACTGGCAATAGCCAGTTCCAACTTCTCCCGAAACAACTCACAGCTTCTTTCATATGGTAAGGCCGGGTCTCCCCGGAAATAATAATTCATATTTAAGCAAGAACCGGTTGAACGGCATAGACTAAACAATAAACATTCTCTGCAATTCTCACGCTGTTTCCTCACGCTTTCCAGAAAACTGTTATATTTATCTATATCGAGTCCGTCTCGTACATTGCCAAAATTGAACCTCTTTATTCCCAAAAAAGATGTGCAGGGATAGATATTCCCATCAGCAGAGACCGCTAACTGTCCTCTTGCAGCCGGACAGCCACCCGCAAGCTCATGGTTATAATATAGTCGTTGCATCAATTTAAAGAATCTATTAAAAAACGTCCTTCTATAATCCAGGAATCCCTTTGAGGATTCATCGATATAAAGTAAGGCCAACCTTTCGTATTCTTTAAATAATCTCTTGTATTGCTGCTCAGTATGAAAAAAAACAGACTCTCTCTTAGGGCTAATTCTATGACAAGCATCCTCGCTCTCAAAAAGCTCAATCCTCTCAAAGCCTAAATTCCTTAAGTTATTGTATAACTCTACCATATCTGTATAAAAGGGTGTAACGGTACTGCGTCCCACAAGCCTCTTGATTATTCTCTCCGGCATATTTCTTAAGTTAGACAATATCGTATCAAAGCTTCCATTCCCATCTTTAAACGGCCGATTGTTATCCTGGATACATCTCGGTCCATCGATGCTGACAGCTATCTGGACACCCTTATTAATCAACTCCTCAGCTAACGAGGGCGTCAGAAGCGTACCGTTTGTTGCCAAGAGAAAATGAAAGCTTACATTCCAGCTAGATTCATTTCCCCTGCAATAATCGACTGTTTTAGAAAGTGTCTGGAGATTCATCAAGGGTTCTCCGCCGTAGAAATCCACAACCAGATTTCTATCTTCTCCACAAAGATTAACCAACATATCCACTGCCATCCTGGCTATCTCAAAGGACATATCATCATCTACTGTGCTTTTAGAAACAACGAATTGATTATCCTGGAACTGCTCTGCAGAATATCTGCCCTGGTCATTCCAGCAGTAAACACAATTTAAATTGCACTTAGAGGTCAAGTTAAGCGTCAGATCAGTAATATTAGCAATAATGCCCTCCTCTTTATCCAGATTATCCTTCCTTACTAAAGGGAACAGGCTTATTATGCTATCAGGGATATTCTGAGATTTTGCTAATTTTATTGCCTCTTCAGGTGTAGGATGCTTATCTAAATTTATAATCTCTGTATTCCATCCTTGCAAGGCTAAATATGTATCATCGGATATCTCAAAGAAATCCCCCGTACAGGTCGAGATTGCAAAACAACGATTCAGTTTTTTAAAAATGTATGCTGGTAACAATCTATCCTTCTGCCTTAAAGGCTGAGTAGCATGATTCATAATCTTCCCTTTCTATTAATTTATATCAATCTACTCATAAGAACTAATCTTTACCCTAACGATTCAATGCCATCTTTATAAAATCCTCTATGGCCTGCCTGTCTGCCTCGGATATCTTTGCAAAATAAATTCCTAAACGATGTTCATTGGCCTCTAATAATATATTATTCCTTACTTCACCTACTATCTCCATGGAACGAATACGATTGCTCTTCTCAGCATAGTGATTAATTAAAGTGAATCTTATCAAGAGAAGGGTTGAAACAGGAATATCGCAATTTGTCAAAATAGCCATCCCCACTCCGCTTAAATCTAACATCAGTGCGTTGACATCCTTATTACCTATCCGTACGCGTATCTCTATGGGTTTATCAACTTTATAAATAACTACAAACTCAGCCCTTACTCGCGGAGACCTTCTTCTCTCTGGCCCACTATATATATCAACCATAACCTATCCTCCTATTTATTACTTAGTGATATTTTAATATTTTGTTTGATGCTTTTCAAGACAAATAAGGATATATCCCTAAATGCAACCGAGGAATCTCAAGGGCATGTAACGCCAGATAATTCCTCTATTGCCTTTTTGATTCTCAACATTCTCTCGGGAGATGACGGATGGGTAGAGAGATAATTTCTAATCATCGAACGAGGAATCTCGATGGCAAATCTTTCCTGAAACGAGGTACATGCACAAGGATTATAACCGGCGTAATAAACAAACCGTACACTAAAATAATCCGCCTCTCTCTCTAAATCGCGAGAGTAATGTGCCTTGAATACCTCGGCAGTACGCATTACCAAATCACCTGTCCCGGGAGCAGCCTCATCAGCAATTATCCCTAAGGGGATACCAATAAGAAGGGACAGGAGTGAGGTTATCTGTGATTTAGACACATGAGCACGAACAAAATGCGCTAACTCATGTGCCAATACCGCTGCAATCTCATCATCCGATCTTACAAAATTCATCAATCCATAGGTAACGTAGATTGCATTGTTACTTGCGGCTGCGTTGACCTCCTGCACATCAATCATGGCGATTGGTACATTTATAGGTATCGAACCGGCACTTAAAATTATATCTCTGCGTAGATTACCCCTTAGAACCTGCAGCTTAACTGGCTCTCCTACATTCAGATTATGAAGACAACGATTAAAATCACCTACAGAGTGAACGGCTACATTATTAATCGAGACCAACACATCTCCCGGCACCAATCCTGCCTTTTTAGCGGGTGAACCGTCAATAACCACTACTAATACCAACCCTCTCTCTACAGTTAACCTGTATAACCTCTTAAGATATTTATCGATAGGACTTACAAATATACCTATATAAGGCTGGGGTTTGTCTGCAATCTTAATCTCCTCCTGGGGAATATTACTAATTAAACGATAGCCGATATTACTGACCTTATCCAACTGTTTTATACGGAACTCCAGAGACCTCACCATTAACTCTTCGCTTGCCTCCCGAATCTCCTGCTTGCTTACCGACGGACCAGTAATAGTAGCGCACCCATTGGTAGATAACAATGCTATAAACAATAGAATAAATCTCATATATCCCCTCTTCTCTGAGAATAGCAAAGCACAATTGCCAGTAATATCGAAGCAGGTAATATCACTATAAAATCAAACTCATTTTTAATCTTTAAACTAAAAATAGATAAGGTAAGGAATACGATATACCAGAGGATTTTCCTAAAGATATGCAGGCGGAACCCATCGCAGAAACATAATCCCATATATAAGGCAAATAGACTTAACGTCAACCACTGCCAGAAGATTGTATGGCTCATAATTTTTCTCTTACCTGGCACAGCCACAAAAACTATCTGAAGCCAAGCATTAACAGAAGACTACACGAATCATCTCCTTTTCTCTGTACCGATTAATGATAATGCCTCAGCCCGGGTCTTCTCATTCTCTTTAAAAATACCGCGTACTGCCGAGGTTACCGTTAAAATGCCAGGCTTCTTAACCCCTCTAAAAGACATACACAGGTGTTCAGCCTCCACTACAACCATAACACCACGTGGCCTGAGTTTCTTCATAATAATCTCGGCAACTTGTGTAGTAAGCCTCTCCTGAATCTGAAGTCTTCTGGAAAGAATATCTACAACCCGGGCTAATTTACTTAAACCAGTAACCCGCCCATCCTTAGGGATATAGGCAATATGAGCCCGTCCGATAAAGGGAATGAGATGATGCTCACAAACAGAATATAACGGAATATTCTTCAGTAGAATTATCTCATCGTGCTTCTGATCAAGAATAACCTCAAGCTCCCTCTCGGGGCTCTGCCTAATACCTGAGAAGATCTCCTCATACATCTCAGCTACACGATTAGGCGTCTCCTTTAAATCCCTCCTATCAGGATCCTCCCCGATTGCTATCAATATATCCTTTATTGCCTCTCTTATCTTTTTCTTATCCATCACTCCTCCCTTCTCAAGACATACCCTCTTCTAAAATAAGAGTCTATTTACCTATACAGAACTGACTGAATATCCTATCTAATAATTCCTCGGAGAAACGCCTGCCCAGAATCTCATCGATATAATTGATGGACTCTCTCATATATTGCGAGATAAATTCATAAGAGAGTCCCTTTTTAGCCGACCTATATGCCGAACTGACCAACCTCTCTATTCTTTTAAGATGCTGTATATGCCTAAGATTACTAACCCATACTCTCTCATTTGATTTAATTCTACCACTAAATACAAATTGAGCAATCTCCTCTTCTAATAGATTAATATTCCTCTGCTTCTTTGCTGATATCTTGACTATGCGTTGGAATCTGCGCATAATCTCCTCATATGCAATCTTCTGCTTCAGGTCTATCTTGTTGATTATAGCTAAAGTAGGTCTTGCCTGAATCTTGTGCATTAAGACTCTATCCTCAGGCGACAGCCTCTTGCTGCCGTCAAAAACAAGCAGAATCAAATCTGCTTCATCTATATATTGTTTACTGCGTGAGACTGCCTTCCTTTCGATTAGGTCATTCGGCTCAATTATCCCTGCAGTATCTACAATCCTTATGGGTATCCCCTTTATATCTAAAATATCCTCAATAATATCGCGAGTGGTCCCTGCTATAGGAGTTACTATCGAACGCTCACATCTTAGTAGGGCATTCAGAAGAGAGGATTTCCCTGCATTGGGCTTCCCACAGATTACTACCTTTATGCCATCACGAAAGATTCTACCCTTATCAGAACCCTGCAAGGTATATCTTATTCTCTGTCCTATACGCTCTAAGATACTAATGATATCTTCTGTCTTAATCCTCTCTAAATTCTCCTCAGGGAAATCAATATTTGCCTCTAAGACGGTAAGTAATCTCAACAGCTCCCTTCTTATCTCGGAGAGCCTTCTTGATAATCCGCCCTTCAACTGCTCAACACTTAAGCTTAGAGCAGAATCTGTTTTCGCCCTGATAATATCTAAGACTGCCTCGGCCTGAGCCAAATCTATCCGTCCGTTCAGAAAGGCACGCTGGGTAAATTCGCCAGGTTTAGCCAAACGAGCACCGAAATCCAAAACCAACTCTAAGGTCTTCCTTAAAGGGATAATCCCTCCATGGCAATTAATCTCAACGACATCCTCCCGCGTATAGCTTCGCGGTCTGCGCATCACGGTCAATATTACCTCATCAATAACCTCATGGTCTTCCTTCATTCGGGTGGGAGCTTGGTTATCTTTGTATTTTGAGGGCCTGACAATTAATCCATAGTGAGTAGTATAGGTTTTAAATTTAGAGGGCCTCTCTCTGTGTTTAGAAACAAAAATCTTATCTGCAATAGACAACGCCCTCCTGCCACTTATCCTGACAATACCAATACCAGATTCGCCCAATGGCGTAGCTATTGCTGCAATTGTATCATCCAAATTAATAAGGGACATCCTTCCACCCCATCGAGGGACATCCTCCGTGCCAATTACAAAGGTGTCCCTGGCGAGTAAATCTTGAATTTCGAAATCCTCTTAGGGACACCTTCCCGATTGGCTGGAAGGATGTCCCTAAGGATAAGCTAATTATTTTTAAGGAGAGTGCGTACCTCACCTACCAAGAATAAAGAGCCAGTAACTAAAATCAAATCCTGAGGCCTGGCTTTTTGTCTTGCCAGCTCTACAGCACTTCTTGAATCTCTAAATTTAAATATTTGCTGAGGAATCTCCTCTAAATGCCTTCTAATGATATCTTCAATATCTTCTATATCTGCTGCGCGAGGATTATCTGCCTGAGTAAGAATAACCTCCTTACTTAATGGAACAAGCAACTGCACAATTCTCATTATATCCTTATCCCGAGAAACTCCTAATACTAATACTATTCCCTTCTCAGGAAAGGTTTCCGTGAGTGTCTTGCGTAATGACTGCGCAGAGGCATGGTTCTGCGCACCATCAAGAATAAACATAGGCTCTCCCATAATAATTTCAAATCTCCCCGGCCATTTGGTATTGAATAAACCATCTCTTATTACCTTAAGGTTAAAGTCTATGCCGTAATATTTATTTAAAACCGAGATAGCTGTTACTGCTAAGGTAGCATTAATCAACTGGTGTTCTCCTAATAATCTTATCTTTAAGTCATTAATTCTACCTAACACTCCATCTATATCAAAGCTCTGATAATCATGCCGTAGTTGCCTTCTCTGAAACATTATATCTCTTCCAATCTCGTATAGAATCGCATTCTGCCGCAGACACCTGTTTCTTATTATCTCCATAACCTCCTGTGCCTGAGGTGCTGTGGCGACCACATGACCAAAACCTACAGAAGATCCCTGGCTCCCTCCGCTCTTAATAATACCTACCTTCTCTGAAGCAATCTCCGTCAAGGTATTCCCTAACTGTCTTGTGTGTTCGTAGTTTATGGATGTAATCACAGCAAGCAAAGGATTAACCACATTAGTAGCATCCAACCTCCCCCCTAAGCCTGTCTCAAGGACAGCAAAGTCTATACCCTTTTCTCTAAAATATATAAACGCCAGGGCAGTGTATACCTCAAAAAAGGAAAGGATACCATATTTAGACTGCGAATTATACCGTTCGATCTCCGGTTTTAATCTCTCTATCAATACACTCAATTCCTCATGCGAAATCATCCCCTCGAATTCGTCTGTGGAATTTTTATCTCCTGGGTTTAGAATACGAATCCTCTCCCTGAAGTCTGAGAGATGCGGCGAGGTATAAAGACCAACCCTAAATCCAGCCTCACGCAATATATAAGCTATAAAAGCGCAGGTGGAGCCCTTTCCTTTTGTACCAGCGATATGAACACACTTAATATCTTCCTGGGGGTTCTCTACTATCTCAAGAAAATGCTTTATTCTCTCCAATTTAAATGACTGCTTATAAGAATATCCTGCTGTTTTCTCATAATCAATAAATGAATTCAAATATTCAATTACTTCTGGATAGGTCATCATATCATATATAAATATTTACCCCCGTACCTTTGTTAGAGTTGGCTTTTTCTAAATAAACAAAGACGCGGGGGTATATAAACAGAAACAATCTCTGTTCAATCTAATTAATGCCTGAAATGCCTCCTGCCTGTTATAACCATAGCAATCTTATATCTATCGCAGGCTCTGATAATCTCCTCATCGGCGATTGAGCCTCCGGGCTGAATAATAGCCCTTACGCCCGCACGCCCTGCCTTAAGAATAGCATCCGCTTTAGGGAAAAAGGCGTCGGAGGCAAGGCAAGAACCCTTGGCGAGTTCTCCTGCTTTTCTTTTAGCAATAATTACCGAATCCACACGAGACATCTGGCCTGCTCCAATACCTACAGTACGAGTCCCTCGAGCCAGAACAATGGCGTTAGACTTTACATGCTTAGCCACCTTCCAGGCAAAGATAAGGGTAAACAATTGACTCTTAGTCGGTTTTTTTCTGGTTACTACCTTGAGATTGGTTATCTCATCTAAATTTATATCTTTATCCTGGACCAATAATCCTGAACTTATCCTCTTGAAGTCAAACTCACTTACTGGCTGTAGATTGCTCAATTCCAACAATCGCAGATTCTTCTTCTGCTTAAGAGCATCTAAAGCCTTCCTATCAAAAGCAGGAGCAATCACACACTCTATGAATCCACTCTTCAGTATTAGCCTCGCGGTCTCTATATCAACCTTTCTATTCAATCCTACAATACTACCAAAAGCAGAAAGGCTATCGCACCTCCATGCATTTAGATAAGCTAGAGCCAGAGATTTATCCTCAGCTACACCACAGGGATTGTTATGTTTGGTTACTACTGCCGCCGGCTGTTTAAATTCAATCAGCAACTCCCAGGTACTATTTAGGTCTAAGATATTATTAAAGGAGAGTTCCTTACCATGCAGCTGCCTTAGATTAATCAGACCTGCCCCAGACTGTCTCCTTTTATAGAAAGCTGCTCTCTGATGAGGATTCTCTCCATAGCGCAAATCCTGGATTTTGGTAAATTCCAATCTTATCTCTTCAGGAAACTTATCATTCTCTTTGGTAATCTGTGTCTTATTTAAATAATTATAAATTGCGCTATCGTAACGGGCTGTAGAATTAAAAACCTCAATAGCCAGCTCTTTAGCTGTATCAATACTTACTGCTGCTCCATTCTGCTTAAGCTCCTCTGATATTCTCTTATACTGCCCAGGATTAGAAACGACTACAACAGACTGATGATTCTTTGCTGCGGAGCGTAACATAGAGGGGCCACCAATATCAATATTCTCAATCGCTTCCTCTCTGCTAACCCCTTCGCGGGCAACTGTCTTTTCAAATGGATAAAGATTCACTACCACCATGTCTATCAATCCTATATCCTGTTCCCTTAATGTCTGCATGTGCTGAGAATTATCTCTAAGAGCCAGCAATCCGGCATGAATCTTAGGATGCAGAGTCTTCACTCTCCCATTAAGCATCTCAGGGAATCCCGTGTAATCTGAGACGTCAACTACCGGAATATCATTCTCTTTAAGCAGCCTAGCTGTCCCTCCTGTAGAAAGAATCTCTACCCCCAACTCCTTCAGCTGGCGAGCAAAATCAACAATACCAGTCTTATCCGATACACTGATTAATGCCCTCTTGATCCTTATCATCTTAAACCTCTCCTCCTGAACTGATATAATCAAACATCCAAACAAAAACAACACTCCACATATATAAAAATCCTCTCCTGTTTAGCCGTATACCGCCTGGAACAGAAGTAATTATTATTTATTAAAACGGAACTTTATCAAATCTCCGTCTTGAACAATATACTCCTTTCCCTCCAAGCGAAGATGATTATTTGCCCTTGCCTGAGTTATCCCTCCGTCATTTACCAGATCAACAAAAGCAATCACCTCTGCCCGGATAAACCCTTTCTGAATATCGCTATGTATTAAACCGGAGGCCTGCCAGCAGTTAATTCCCTTCTTTATCGACCAAGCACGTGCCTCTTTCTCATTAGCCGTGAAAAATGCAATATAACCAAAATAACTATAGGCCTGGCATAATAGTTGAGTCCTCTCCTGCGCCTCCTGAGCACCCACCAGAAAGATAGATTTACTGCTTAAGAAGGGGTATCCGGAAATAATACCCTTCTCCTGTTCGCTTAATTCTAACTCAGAAATAAACCCCTCCTTCTCCAACTGCTCCTTAAATCTGCTTAACAATCTTTTCTCCTGCTCCTGAAGGTCACCGCTGAGCCTCTTCTCAATAAACTCCAAATCAGCAAGTATCAGATCGGCCTTATTATCTCTTAATGTAATTATACCATCTGACTCTTTGAGTTTATCAAAGTCAGTAAGTAACTCTACCTGAATGTAAGCGCACTTAGCAGAATGGGCCATTTGTTTTACCGTATCTAAACGCTGATCTATAATCTTCTCTTTACCAGCAGTGAAATCATCCAGTCCAAAAATACCAATCTTCACTCTAAATAGACCTTGCCTTTCTTTTCTTAGATCTCACCCTTAAGACAAAACAACTTAACAGGGATTAAACTTGTTCTTCCTTTTTCTTTTCTGCTTGATATTTGCTGATAATATCATTGGCTATCTTGGCAGGAACCTGTTCGTAGTGGGAAAATTTCATTGTGTAGCTACCCCGGCCGCCGGTCATGGAGCGTAGATCGTTGGCATAGGTGAACATCTGGGTAAGGGGAACCTGTGCCTTTACTGCCTGATTCTTCCCCTTTATCTCCATTCCCATTACTCGGCCACGGCGAGAATTAAGATCGCCGGAAATCTGACCTAAATATTCCTCAGGAATAAATACCTCCACTTCCATTATTGGCTCAAGAAGAACTGGACCGGCAGCCAACGCTGCCTTCCTCAGGGCCATCGCCCCAGCAATCTGAAAAGCAATATCTGAAGAATCCACCTCATGATAGGAGCCGTCATAAAGAACCACCCGGATATCTACTAAGGGATAACCAGCCAGTACCCCCTCTGACATCGCTTGCCTTACACCCTTTTCCACCGAAGGGATGAAATTACGCGGTATCGCTCCTCCCACAATCTTATCAACAAACTCAAACTCCTTTCCTCTCTCTAATGGACTTACCTCAATCCAGGCATCGCCATACTGCCCCCTGCCCCCAGACTGACGCTTATATTTACCTTGCACCCGGGCAGTCTTGGTAATTGTCTCCTTATAGGCGACCTTGGGTGTCCCCAAATCTACCTGCACATTAAACCTCTTTTTCAGACGGTTAATCATTACATCTAAATGCAAATCACCCAATCCAGAGATGATTAATTCCTTGGTCTGTTGATCGCGGGAGACCTTAAATGTAGGGTCCTCCGCCACCAGCTTAGCCAGAGCCTGAGAGATCTTCTCCTCATCCTGGCGGGAACGCGGTTTTACTGAAGCCGAAATCATAACCTCTGGGAAACTCAAGGTCTTAAAAATTATGGGGTGCTTCTGGTCAGCAAGGGAATCTTGTGTTTGGGTCTGCTTTAGTTTCGGTATAGCTACAATATCTCCACAGACAGCCTCCTCAACCGGCCTCTGCTCTTTACCCTGCAGAAGGTATATCTGACCGAACCGCTCCGTAACCTTCTTGGTTACGTTATAAAAACTACTATTAGT